>DATFEK010000005.1:0-13202 GCA_035251305.1 Gaiellaceae bacterium
CGTGCCTCGCCCGCTGTCAGTGCAACGGGCCTGATGCGCCGCTACGTCGGAGCGACACGACGGGCACCGATCAGGTGTCCTCCGTATCCCGGCTCGCCGAGTCGGACGACCTCGACGTTCCTGCCCGTCTGAGGCGCATGCACCATCCGGCCCCGTCCGAGATAGAGGCCCACGTGTCCGAGGCCCTCGAAGAAGAGGACGTCGCCCGGCTCCATGCGAGTCGCCGGCACGCGCCGACCTTCACCGTAGAGGGCGTACGAGCTGTGCGGAAGGTCGATCCCGACGCGACCGTATGCCCAGCGAACGAGTCCCGAGCAGTCGAACCCGCTCGCAGGTGACTCGCCGCCCCAACGGTACGGCACACCGACCGCCTTGAGCGCGATCTGGACGGCGCGCTCACCCTTCGTCGGAGCTTCCTCCTCCGCAACCTCATGCGCGTCCCGCAGGACCCTCCCGTCGTCGCCCAGGGCAGGAGCGGGGACGGCGGCCGCACACGCCACAATCCCCGAAAGGGCGAACGTGAGCAGGCGGCTGCGGAGGCGGGTCGACATGGAAAGAGAACGACGGTCCGCATTCGCACGCGACGAAGGCGCGCGACACGAACCTGGTCTGTTCGAGAAGGTCAGATCGTAGTCGGAGAAGCAGCCGCGTCAACCCCTCATACGGTTCTCGAAGCAACGGTATCCACGAGCCAACGGAGCACGCTGGTATCCGCGGAGACGGCGTCGAGATGCTCGCGGGCGCGGTCGGCGGCGCTGTCCGCCAGCCGGCGGACCTCCGCCGGCCGGAGTCGCGAGGCGACTCCGTCGCCGTCCAGAATGTCGTCCACGACCTGGAACAGGAGCCCGACGTCGGCGCCGAACGCCCGCCACGGGCCCTGATCCTTCTCGCGAACTCCCGCGACCCTGAGCCCGAGGCCGACCGAGGCCGCAAACAGCCGCCCCGTCTTCAGCCGGTGAAGCTCCGCGAGATCGACGTCGTCGCCAGTGATGTCGCGGTACTGGCCGCCGATCATTCCGAGCGTCGCGCCGACGAGCTCACGCGCCACTCCCGGGTCGTCGTAGGTGAGAGCGAGCCGCAGAGCCTCCGCGAGCAGCGCGTCCCCTGCGAGCAGGGCGACTCCCTCTCCGAAGACGACGTGCGAGCTCGGACGACCACGCCGCTCCGAGTCGTCGTCCATCGCCGGCAGGTCGTCGTGGACGAGCGAGAACGTGTGGACGAGCTCGAGCGCCGCAGCGGCGGGGAACGCCCGTTCGACGTCCCCGCCCGCGGACTGAGTTACCGCAAGGCACAGCACGGGTCGGATTCGCTTACCCCCCGGCTCGAGCGAGTAGCGCACTGCATCCTCGAGCCGGCCGAGCGACGACGAGAACGAAAGCGCGCCGATGTACGCCTCGACGTCGGCGCGGAGCTCCTCAGCCGTCCGCATCGGCGATCGCCCGCGCGCGCGTCAGCTCTGCCTCGATCTGCCGGGCGAGCTCGGCCAGCTCCGTGATGACCTCGACCGCTTCACCCCCGTCGACGTCGTCCACGTCGGCAAGCCGCTCAAGCTCCTCGCGGCGCTCGTTGAGCTGCCCGAGGAGCGCCTCGGCGCGAGCGAGCGCCTCGTCCACGCCTGTCACGCGTCGTCCACCTCCCGTGCGATGTGTCCCAGGATGCCGTTCACCAAGCGCGCCGCGTCCTCGGACGCGTAGCGCTTGGCCAGCACGACAGCCTCGTTGATGGCCACCTCGCGAGGCACCGTGTCCTCCTCGAGCTCGTAGACACCGATCCGCAGGATATTGCGCTCGAGCGTACCCAGCCGGTCGGCCGGCCAGTCCGGAGACGACTCCGTCACGCGCCGGTCGAGCTCCGGCGCTCGGGCTGCGACCGCCGACGCGAGCTCGCGGGCGAACTCGTCCGGCTCGCCCTCGTAGAGCGAGGCGAGCTCCTGACCGGTGAGATCCCACTGGTACAGGAGGAAGAGCGCCTGCCGGCGGCCGGCCTTTCGACCTACTGGCGCACTCACGAGGTCGAGAGCGAAGGCACGCGCCCCTCGAGCTCGGAAAGCGTCGCCGTCGAGTATTCGCCGCTCTCGAACTCGCGCGAGCGGAGGACGTCCAGCGCGACCTCGCGTGTCGTCGGAATGCCCTCGATCTCGAGCTCCTCGAGCGCGCGAACGGCCCGCGCCAGAGCAGCCGGCCGCGACTCGTCCCAGACGATCACCTTCGCGATCATCGAGTCGTAGAACGGCGGGATTTCGCTTCCGTCCGAGACGGCCGTGTCGACTCGTACGCCTGCACCGAGGGGTGGCGCGAACCTCTGCACCGTCCCGGGAGCCGGGAGGAACCCCTGTGCGGGATCCTCGGCATTGATCCGAATCTCGACGGCGTGACCGCGCCGAGGGGCTCGTCCCGTGAGCTCCAGCCGCTCGCCGGCAGCGATCCGCACTTGTTCGCGCACGATGTCGATCCCGGTGACGAGCTCCGACACCGGGTGCTCGACCTGGAGGCGGCAGTTCACCTCGATGACGTAGTAGCCGCCGTCGGGCCCGACGAGGAACTCGAAGGTACCGGCGTTGCCGTATCCGATCACGCGGCAGGCATGCTCGACGGCGCTCTCCATCTCCGCGCGCGTCTCGTCGTCGATCCCGGGCGAGGGCGACTCCTCGACGAGCTTCTGGTGTCTGCGCTGGATCGAGCATTCGCGCTCGCCGAGCGTCAGGATCCGGCCCTCTCCGTCGCACAGGACCTGGATCTCGACGTGCCGCGCAGGCGACACGAGCTTCTCCACGTAGAGAGCGCCGTCTCCGAAGGCAGCGTCCGCCTCTGCGCTCGCGGCACCGAATGCGTCCGGGAAATCGTCCTCGGAGGCAACCAGCCGCATTCCCTTGCCGCCGCCCCCCGCTGTAGCCTTGAGCAGCACCGGGAAGCCCGCCTCGATCGCGGCTCGGCGGAGGTCGCTCAGACCTGCGCTACCGTCGGACCCGGGCACGAGTGGGAGCCCGGCCGCATGCAGTGCGGCCTTCGCTCGTACCTTGTCCCCCATCTGCTCGACGACGTCCGCGGAAGGACCGATGAAGACGAGGTCCGAGCTCTCGCATGCCCGCACGAACGCGGCGTTCTCGGCGAGGAAGCCGTAGCCCGGATGCACCGCCTCGCAGCCAGTGGTCTCGGCGGCCGCGACGACGTTCGAGATCACGAGGTAGCTGTCGGCGGCGGGTGGAGGACCGATGCAGACGGCCTGGTCTGCAAGCCGCACGTGCAGCGCATCGCGATCGGCGGTCGAGTAGACCGCGACCGCCTCGACCCCCAGCTCGTGGAGCGCGCGAATCACCCGTACGGCGATCTCGCCCCGGTTCGCGACGAGGACGCGCGAGAACACTTGGGGTCCTAGACCGCCGGGGGCACGAGGATCGGTTCGATCTCGAAGAGAAGCTGACCGAACTCGACCGGCTCCGCGTTCTCGACGTGAATCGACCGCACCGTCCCGGCGGCCTCGGCCTTGAGCTCGTTGAAGAGCTTCATCGCCTCGAGGATGCAGAGCGTCTGGCCCTGTACGACGGTGTCCCCGATGTCCACGAACGCAGGCGCACCCGGATTCGGTGCACGGAAGAAGACCCCCACCATCGGCGACTCGACGCGGACCACGCCGTCAGCCGCTTCCGGCTCGGCGCTCGCGACAACCACGTCTGGGTCGGCGAGGGAGGCGTCGCCGAGCGTGGCCGGAGCAGGCTCGTCCGCGCGACGGACGGAAACGCGCATGCCCTCGTCCTCGATCTCGATCTCGCCGACGCCGGACTCCTGCACGATCTTGACGAGCTCGCGAATCCGCTCGCCGCGCTCGGCGTCGGCGTCCTCCGCGACGAGCACCGTGTCCGGCGAGTGGCGCGCACGGATCTTGTGGAGAAGCTGCTCGGCATCCGCGCCGAACATCGCGATGAGGACGAGCTCCTCCTCGCTCGCGGCAAGCCCCTCCGCCTGCTCGCGCACGTCCTCGGTCGTCACCGGGTCCTCGGCGACCGGCGACCGTGGTGACAGAAGCTCGACCGCGCGCGCGACCGTCGCGTCGATCGGCTCCGGTGTGACGCCGTAGCCGCCTTGCACGAGCTCCCGAAACTCGTCGATGACGGTGCCGTAGCGCCTCGCATCCAGCACGTGGAGCAGCGCCTGCGAGGCGAGAATCTGTCCGATCGGCGCAGCGAGCGGAGGCCAACCCGCCTCGGCGCGAACGCGGCCGACCTCCTCGAGCACCTCGAGGAGACGGTCCGCCGCAGCATGTGCGCGCAGATGGAACTCGAGCGCCGCCACGAGCCCCGCCGGCAAGTCGTACTCAGCAGCGCGGACGGCTATCCGCGGGGCCACCGGAGCAACGGGCTCGTCGCCGATGTGCTCGTCGATGACATCGGCGGCGTCCCAGAGCCTTGCTGCGTCGAGGCCGGTGGGGTGACCGAGGCCGTCGAGCGACTCCGCGACGGACTCGCCCGAGACGCGGTGGAGCGCAAGCGCGAGCGGGTAGACGGCGGTGGCGACGAGGTCTGCCCCTGCCTCGACCGCGGCCAGCGCCGAGGCGAGACCGACTCCGGCCGAGCCCTGGACGTAGAAGCCGACGGGAAGCTCGCTCGCCTCCCTGATGCGCCCGACCAGCTCCTGCGCTCGATGCGGCACGAGCGCGCCCGTCGGGTCGTTGACCACCACGCGGGTCGCACCGAGATCGGGTAGCTTGCGCGCCTGCTCGACGAGCGTGTCCGTCTCACCCGTTCGGCCGGGGCTGTAGACGAGTCCCGCGTGGAACGCGCCGCCCGCGCTCGTGATCGCGGCCCCGGCCTCGCGCAGGTTGGACACGTCGTTGAGTGGGTCGTGGAGGCGGAAGACCTCGATTCCGTTCTCGGCCGCGCATGAGACGAACCGTCCGACGATGTCGCCCGAGACGGGCCGCGATCCGACGAGGAAGCGGCCGCGCAGGGCGATTCCCAGCGGCGTCGAGACGCGCGCCTTGATTGCGCGGATGCGCTCCCACGGACTCTCGACGCGACGTCGGACCGTCGCGTCGAAGACGCCGCCGCCCGAGATCTCGAGGCACGCGAATCCGGCCTCGTCGAGGATCTCGGCCACGCGCAGTACCTCCCCGGTCGGCAGCGCGCCGGCGAGCGGCTCCTGCGAGAGCAGGCGAATCGTCGTGTCGACCAGCTTCGCCACGGCTCTGGACCTTAGCGACCTGCTGAAAGGGGCGCGGCCTTTTCGACGGCCGACGACATGCGTGCCGAACGGCTCTCTCTCGGCAAGTTACAACTTGCAACTTGCGCAATCGAAGCGACCGGGGGCGCAGACCAGAGTACGTGACAACTTGTAACTTGCGTTGTCAGTCGTGGCGGAGCCGGCCGGCCAGGCTACGGCTACGGCTACGGCTACGGCTACGGCTACGACGAAGGTGGCACGCGGCGTCAGGCGCGGCTGATGTAACGACCCTCGCGTGGATCGACCTTGATCCGCTCGCCGCGGTCGACGAAGAGCGGCACCTGCACGACGGCCCCCGTCTCGAGCTTTGCGGGCTTCGTGACGTTGGTGACAGTGTCGCCACGCACAGCAGGTTCCGTCTCCGTCACCGCGAGCTCGACCGACGCCGGCAGCTGGAGCCCCGCCGGCTTGCCGTCGACCGCGAGCATCTGCACGGAGCTCGAGGGCGCGAGGTACACGAGCTCGGCGGCGACGTCCGCATGCGGAAGGCCGAACTGCTCGAAGCTCTCCTCGTCCATGAAGTGCGCCTCGGAGCCGTCGTCGTAGAGGAACTGGACGCTCTTCACCTCGGTGTGGACCCGGGCGAACTTCTCTCCCGCGCGAAACGTTCGGTCGACCACCGCGCCCGACTCGAGTGCCTTGAGCTTCGTCCGCACGAAAGCGCCGCCCTTTCCGGGCTTCACGTGCTGGAACTCGACGATGCGCCACACCGAGCCGTCGAGCTCGATGTGCATCCCGTTGCGGAACTGGTTCGTGGAGACCGTCTCGGGCATGACCGCGGGCATTGTAGGGGCCCGCCCTCAGTCGACCCTCAGGAGCTCCTTCGTGAACGTCGTCAGCCGCTCACACCCTTCCGCGGTCACGAGCACGAGATCCTCGATGCGAACGCCCGCGTCACCCGGAAGATAGATCCCGGGCTCGACCGAGACGACGTTCCCGGCCTCGAGGACATCGGTCGACTCCGGGCGGAGAACAGGAGCCTCGTGGATCTGTAGGCCGACGCCGTGCCCGAGGCCGTGCCCATACGCCCAGCCGAGCTCGGCGCCCTCGATCGCCACCCTGGACGCCGCATCGACGTCCCGGCCATGGACGTCCGGGCCGACCGCGGCGAGACCGGCGAGCTGTGCCTGGAGGCAGAGGGCATGCAGCCCTTGGAGCCGCTCGGGCACGTCGCCCACGGCGAACGTACGGGTGCAGTCTGAGCAGTAGCCATCGAGGACGCAACCAGCGTCGACGATCACCAGCACCCCGCTCTCGATCGGCTCGTCCCCGGGCGCAGCGTGCGGTGACGAGCCCGTCGCGCCCGCGGCGACCACGGTCGGGAACGAGACGCCTTCGGCTCCCGCCTCGCGGAAGCTCCGCTCGACCCACCACGCGAGGTCGCGCTCGCTCCGTCCGCCGAAGCGCTCATGCGAGAGCGCCGCGAAGACGTCGTCCGAGAGCGCGCTCGCCCGGCGCATGGACGCGATCTCCTCCGCGTCCTTCACGGCCCGGAGCGACTCGACGAGGCCCGACGACGGCACGGCGTCCACGCCCGCGTCGACGAGCGCCCGGAAGCCGGCATGCGGCAGGTGCGCTTCCTCGAAGGCGATGCGGCGGCCGCTCAGGAGCCGGCCGATCGCCGGCAGGAGATCCCGAGCCGTCTCGACGAACTCGACGCCTCCGACCTCCCGCGCGCGCGAGGCGTAACGAAAGTCCGCGAAGAGCGTCGCACTCCCGTCCGGCTCGACGAGCACGGCTGCGTTCGAGCTCTGGAGCCCCGTCAGGTAGCGGACGTTCGCCTGGCCGCCGAGGACGTACGGCGGGCCGGCGACGAGCAATGGCTCGCTCAGGCGAGCCGCCAGGCGCTGGATCCGGCTCAGCCGCGTTCCTTCACGAGGAACTCGAGCGCCTCGCGATAGCCGTCAGGGCCCTTGCCGACGATGCGCTTCGCCACGAGCCCGTCGAGAACCGAGACCCTGCGCCATTCCTCGCGCGCGTCGATGTCGGAGAGGTGCACTTCGATGACGGGAACCTCGAAGAGCTCGACCGCGTCCCGGATCGCCCACGAGTAGTGCGACCAGGCGCCGGGATTGAGGATCACCCCGTCCACCCACTCGTACGCCTCGTGGCACCAGTCGATGAACTCGCCCTCGTGGTTCGTCTGGCGGCAGCGAACCGTGCAGTCGAGCTTCAGCGCCCACTCGTACAGGCGAGTCTCGAGCTCCGAGATGCCGATGCCGCCGTAGAGCTCGGGATCGCGTTGTCCGAGGACGTCGAGGTTGACGCCGTTGAGCACGAGGATCCGCACCGTGTGACCCTAACTCAAGCGATGAGGGCGTCCAGGGCCGCTCTGACGCGCGCCGGTGAGACCTCGACGCCGAGTCGCGGCTTGCCCGGAGCATCGAGGAGGACGAGCTTCGGGCTGCCGGCCTCGGTCTTCTTGTCCCGCAGGAGCGCGGCCCAGGCCGCGTCTCGGTCGACCGCGACCGCATGCGGCTTGAGGACCTCCGCGACCTCGTTGGCCTCGTCCTCGAGATCGGAGATCCTCAGTGCCGCGAGCAAGCCGAGGGCGACGGCACGCCCGTGAGACAGCGAGTAGCCCGAGGCAGCCTCGAGCGCGTGCGCGAACGTGTGGCCGAGGTTGAGCTGTGCCCGCTCTCCGCGCTCGTACGGGTCTCGCAGGCAGACGGCCGCCTTGAAGGCCGCACACCGCCGGACCTGCTCGGACAGCTCGAGCTCCCAGATCGGCTCGCCGGCGAGGAGCCCGGACTTGACGACCTCGGAGCGCCCGTTCGACAGCTCGTCCTCCGGCAACGTCGAGAGCAGCCTCGTGTCGACGATCGTCTCCCTGGGCCAGTGGAATGCCCCGACGAGGTTCTTCCCCTCTGGGAGATCGATCCCGGTCTTCCCGCCGATCGCCGCGTCCACCTGGCCGACCAGGGTCGAGGGAACCGCCACCCAGACGATTCCGCGCATGTACGTCGCGGCCACGAACCCGGCGACGTCCGTGGTCGAGCCACCGCCAACGGCAACGAGCGTCGAGCCGCGCTCGAGCCGTAGCGCACGCCAGAGACGCTCGGCCTCCGCGCTGGTCTTGGCGGTCTCGCCCCGGGGGAGCAGGTACGTCGCCTCGATGCCGTGGAGCTCGGCGACACGTTCGTCGACGACGAGCGCGTCCCCGTGAGCCTCGCGATGCGAAGTGAAGCGCACGCCTGCGGCTACGAGCACCGCGTCGTCGAGGTCCTGTGCCGTGCCGTCAGCGGATTCGTACAGCGTCCGTCTCTCCTCGAAGAGCGCTCGGAATGCTTCTTGATCCCGGGCGAGGGGACGCCCGCTTTCGGCGACTCGCGCCCACGCCTCGTCCACAGTCGTTCGCAGATGGAGCGTGAAGGCATGCGCGCCAAGGGCAGCTCGCGTCTTCTCGGACGCGAGCCCGCCTCCGCCGATCTCGATCACGGCGAGCGGCCGGCGCGAGAGGACGTCGAGCGCGACCTGCTCCTCGAGCTCACGAAAGGCGGGTTCGCCTCTCGTCTCGAACACCTCGGCGACGGACACGCCGACCCGCTCTTCGGCCACGGCGTCGACCGAGACGAACGGCCTGCCGAGGCGATCCGCGAGCTCGGGGCCGAGCGTCGACTTCCCCGCGCCCATGAAGCCGACGAGCGCGACGTGACGATCCAGCGCGTGTGGAACCCCTTTCACGATGAGCGACCATGTCGGGCGATCATCATGAAAGAGGTTCTCAGCGCGTGTGAGGCCATGCGATCCGCTCCAGGTACGCGGTACGCGCGGCGACGAAGTCGACGAGCGCGTCGCCGCCGAACTTCTCCTTCGCGGCACAGGCGAACTCCCAGGCCACGGCAGCCTCGGCGACGACGGCGAGCGCCTCCACGGCCTGCACGTCGCTCCGCTCGACGAGGGCCTCGCCGGGCTCCCCGCTCACGAGGTCGACGGAGCGGAGTGGACGCATGAGCGTCGGCAACGGCTTCATCGCTGCACGGACGACCACGGGTTCGCCGTTCGTGATCCCGCCCTCGATCCCGCCCGCACGATTCGTCGCGCGACGTCGGTCCGGCTCGATCTCGTCGTGCGCCTCGGAGCCCCTCGTGCGGGCGAGCGCAAAACCGTCTCCGATCTCTACACCCTTCACCGCCTGGATGCCCATGAGCGCAGCCGCGAGGCGCGCGTCGAGCCGGTCTGCCTTGTCCGCATAGGAGCCGAGGCCGGGCGGAACGCCGTCTGCGGTCACCTCGACGATGCCACCGAGCGTGTCACGATCGGAACGTGCCGCATCCGTGGCGCTCATCCAGCCCTTCTCGGTCGCCTCGCCGCCGATCTCGAGCACGCGGCCGGCGACCGAGATCGAGATCTCCCGGAGCAGGGCTTTCGCCACGGCGCCGGCCGCAACATGAACGGCGGTCTGCCGCGCGCTCGCTCGCTCGAGCGCGTTGCGGACGTCCTCGTGGCCGAACTTGAGCGAACCCGCGAAATCCGCATGGCCCGGACGCGGGAGTGTTACCGGTGAGGTTCCCTTCCCCGTCGGCGCATCCTCGGGCGGCCAGGGACTCATCCCCGTCGCCCAGTTTCGGTGGTCTCGGTTCCGCACGACGAGCGCGAGGGGCGTGCCGAGCGTCGCCCCATGGCGAAGGCCGGCGAGCACCTCGACCTCGTCCTGTTCGAGCTTCTGCCTGGGACTGCGCCCGTAGCCCTCGCGCCGTCGCTCGAGATCGGAGTCGATCGCGCCGCGATCGAGACGCAGGCCCGCGGGAAGGCCGCTCAAGATCGCGACCAGAGCCGGCCCGTGCGACTCGCCCGCCGTGACGAGCTGGAGGGTCACGGAGGCAAGCCTAGTGCCGTACGCATGACACCGACCGGCGCGCTCGAGCCCGTCCAGAGCTCGAACGACGCCGCTCCCTGGGCAACGAGCACGTCGAGGCCCGTGAGCACCCTCGCTCCGGCCTCTCTGGCCGCCCGTGCCGTCGCCGTCTCGGGATACGGCAGATCGACCAGCGTCTGCCCCGGGCCGAGCTCCACGACGACCTCGCCGCGGGCGGACGTCGCGTTGACGACGAGATCGGAGCCGCTCGCGTCCGGTGGCCACGTCCCCCGCCGCGCAAAGACGCGCGCATGCGGAAGAGCCTGGAGGAACGCCTGCGCTGCACCTCCGTCACCGACGATGACAGGGCTCACCTGCGATAGACCAGCGAGGATCGCGGCGTCCGTCGACGACCCCTGGATTCGACGGTCGCGCACGACGAGCGTGTTCACCGAGGCCGCATCGGTCTCACAGAGAGATGTGACCGCGAGCTTGTGCGGTGTCGTCACGTTCGCGCCCGCGAAGCCGAGGGCTGCGAGGCCCCGCACCGCATCCCCGAGCCCCTCGGGAGAAACGGGCAGCGGCACATATGCCCAGTCGAGCCCGAGCGTCGCAAAGGCGGCGTTGTGCATCCGCGGCGAGAGCGACTGCTCGACCGACCAGCCGATGATCCCGACGAGCGTCGTCGCTCCGCTGATCGCCGTCACGCGCGCGCAATCCCCGCAAGCGCGCTGCGCCGTCGGTTGCGACGTGGCCGATCACGGTCGGGCTCGGCACTCCACATCGGACGGGAGTATCTCCGGAATGCATACCCCCGCGGTCAGGGTCGTGCCCCGAGATCCGCTCTCGTCGTCTCTCACCCTCCCCCCGTCTCGGCAATGTCTGCGCGTCAGCAGCTGAAGCCGTACTCGCAGCTCTTGCGGTCGAACTCGGCCTTGCTCGCCGTGAAGAAGTGGTGCACCCCGTCAGGCTTACGGACGAAGTAGAGGTGGTCGACGCGTGCAGGATTCGCCGCCGCCCGCATCGACGCGAGCCCCGGGTTCGCGATCGGCGTCGGCGGAAGACCCGGGCGCAGGCGTGTGTTGTAGGGATCGTCGCTCTCGAGGTCCGACTGCTTGAGCGGCTCGGTTCCGGGGACGTCACGTCCGTACCGGATCGTCGCGTCGATCCCGAGCGCAATGCCGAGACGCAGGCGGTTGTAGATCACGGCAGCGACGAGACGCCGCTCCTCCGGGGCGACCGTCTCCTTCTCGATCATCGACGCGATGACGAGGACGTCGTAGGGCGTCAGGTTCTTGGATCTCGCGTACCGGAGGTCGACCTTCCTCCATTCGCGAGCGAAGGCCTCGAGCTGATCGCGAACGAGCTTCGCCGAGGGGGTGTACTGGCTGAACTCGTATGTCGACGGGAACAGGAAACCCTCGATCGAGCGACCGCCCCAGTCCTTCCGAAATGCCCGTGGCGGCACCGCACGCGCGCTCGCGAGCGCGTATCCGGTGCCGGTGAGCCGGGGCGTGACCCCTCGCTTGTCGATCGCGATCTCGCGCACGGCTGCGACTCTCTCGACCATCTCCCGCCGCGTGAAGCCTTCGGGGAAGATGATCCGCAGGCGCGCGATCGGTGGCGTCGTCTCGACCGGAGGAGGCGGGTCCTCGTGCCGACAGCCGGCGACGGCCAGGACCGTGAGCGCGAGCGCGATCGTCCGCACCGGCAACCTCACCGAGAGCCCACCCTCGCGAGGTAGCTCTCGAGGAGATGTGCGGCTGCGCGCGCATCCTCGGGCGCCGTCCCCGCGTCCCTCGCCGCAAGGGTGGTCGTGAAGCGCTCGTCGTACGTCTCGACGGGGACGTCGAGAGCCTGACGCAGCTCGCGCACGAACTCCTCGGTCTCGAGTGCCTGGCTTCCGCGCTGCCCGCCGAGGGTCAGCGGCAATCCGACCACGACTCGCTCGACGTCTTGCTGGCGGACGATTTCTGCGACGCGCGCGAGCCCGTCGCGGCTCGCGGCACGCTCGACCACCTCCAGCGGCTGCGCGATCGTCCCCGTTGCATCTGAGACGGCGACACCGGTTCTGGCGGCGCCGAAGTCGAGCGCGAGCACTCTCACAAGCCGGCGAGGATGAGTCGTTCGGCTTCGGCGAGCGCTTCGGGCAGCTTCGACGGATCCCTACCGCCGGCTCGGGCCATCGTCGCGCGCCCGCCTCCGCCACCGCCGACAATCGCTGCCGCCTGGCGTACGACATCGGACGCACTCACGCGCTCGGCGACGGACGTGTCGAAGTTCGCGACGAGATGCACCTTGCCGTCCTCCTGCGACCCGAGCACGATCGCGGCCGGCGCGTGCTTCTGCTTGTAGCGGTCGGAGAGCGCGAGCAGCTCCTCGGCGTCGAGACCATCGAGAGGCTGAACGATGACGTTGACGCCGCTCTCGACTCTGACGTCCGGATCTGGCGCCGAAGCTCGAGCAGGCGCCGGCGAAGCCTTGACTCGAGCGTCCTTGCGCAGCGCTTCGAGCTCGCTCCGCAGCGCCGCGAGCTCCCGCGAGCGCTCGTCCAAGACCGCCCAGGCCGCGCCCGAGGTCACGGCCTCGATGCGCCGGACGCCCGCGCCCACCGAGCCTTCGGACAGGATCACGAACGGCCCGATCTGCGCAGTCGAGGACACGTGTGTGCCGCCGCAGAGCTCCGTCGAGTACTCGGCGACCTCGACGACGCGCACGATGTCGCCGTACTTCTCGCCGAAGAGCATCATCGCCCCGAGGCGCCGCGCCTCGTCGATCGGGGTCTCGAAGATGCGGACCGGGCGGTTCTCGAAGATCCGCTCGTTGACCTCTCGCTCGACCGCGTCGCGCTGCTCGGCAGAAAGCGCGTGCTCGTGCGTGAAGTCGAAGCGGAGCTTGTCCGGGCGAACGGCCGAGCCCGCCTGCCGGACATGGTCGCCGAGGATGTTGCGCAGAGCCTGGTGGAGCAGGTGTGTCCCGGTGTGGTTCGCCATCGTTGGAAAGCGAACGCTCCACGGCACGAACGCGCGTACACGGTCCCCCTGCGCGAAGCCGGAACCGCGCAGCAGGAGCACTTGGTCGCCGTCGAACCGGTACGCCTCGACGAGCTCGGCCCGCAGACCGGATCCGTCGTCGCGCTCGAGCACCCCCTGGTCCGTCACCTGCCCGCCGCCCGAGGGGTAGAAGGG
>DATFEK010000016.1:0-5306 GCA_035251305.1 Gaiellaceae bacterium
CATCGAGCACCTCACGGGTGTACACGGGATCGAGCCTCTCCTCGGAGCGCTTGTTCCAGGGCACGGCGAGGAGCCAGTCGAGGTAGTTGCGGATGACCGTTGCCTCGGGCGTCTGGTCGCCCATCCGCTCGAGCCGGGAGAGCTCGCGCTCGGCCTGCTCGAGGACGTTCTCGGGCATCTCCGCCTCTGCGATCTTCGTGCGGTACTCCTCGACGACCGAGGCTTCGTCCTCGCCGAGCTCCTTGCGGATCGAATCGAGCTGCCGCCTGAGGATGTACTCGCGCTGCTGCTTCTCGACGCCGGACTCGACGTCCTCCTGGATGCGCCGGCGCACCTGCATGAGCGCCAGCCGCTCGCGCTGGAGCTGGAGCGCGAGCTCGAGCCGCTCGCGGACGTCGACGGTCTCGAGGAGAGACACCTTCTGCTCGAAGGTGAGATCGGGCGAGTACCCAGAGGTGTCGGCGAGCGCACCTGGCTCCGAGATCGAGCGAACGAAGGCGGCGATGCGCCCGTCGTCGCCGCGCAGCTCTAGGATCTCCTCGACGACAGCGCGGTACTCGCGTTCGAGCTCGCGGATCCGGACGTCGGCGGACTCCTCGTCGGGGCGCTCCTCGACGTCGATGAACAGGCGTCCCTGGGCGTCGGTCGCCGCCGCTCCGGCGATGCCACGGTGGAGGCCGTTGAGAGCGACGGCTCGGCCTCCGCCGGGAAGCCTGATCCGATCGGTGACCTCGGCGACCGTGCCGACCTTCGCGTAGCCGTCGTCGTGCTTGGGGACGAGGAGCACACGATCCTCGTCGCCGACATCGACGGTGAGGGTGACGTTCATGTTCGGGAAGACGACGAGGTCCTCCAAGGGGACGAGCAACAGGCGAATGGCGTTCTCGGTCTCGCTCACGGTTCTCGCTTTCGTACGGATGCCGTAGTTGGTTCAGAAACTGTACCGACAGAGATCAGGGCTGCGTCGGGCCGCTTGCGACAAACTGTTGCAAAGGTGCTCTCGGCTTGGTGTGGGCGGCGAACTGCGTGCTTGCAACAATCTGTTGCAAGCGTTGTCAGCCTTCCCTGCGGCGCAACCGCTCGAGCGTGATCCGCGCGACGCGTCCGGCGAGCCGATCGGCAGAGACTCCGGCGCCGTCCGGCCTCCAGGTCATCACCCCGGCGACGAAGACGCCACCGCTCCAGAAGACGAGGCCGGTGTCGTGCCGCGCAGTCGAGATCCAGCCTGCCTTGTGGAGCACTGCGACGCCCCGCTCACCTCGGAGCGACGTGTCGAGCTTCGGCGCATCTCGGACGTGCGCGAGGAGCCACAGGAGATAGCGGGCGTCTGCAGGCGTAAGCCCTTGCCGCGCGGTGCGGAGTCGCCCTTTACCCCCGGAGGCGAGCCAGACCGCGCGCCACAGCCGGGTCATGTCCCAGGCAGTCGTGTACTTTCCGACACCGAACGCGGGTCGCTCTTCGACCCGCACGGGGATCGAGCCCGACAGTGTGCGAACGAGGTACCCGCCGTACATCAGCGTGTCGGTGAGACCGATCGAGCGCATGAGGTCGTTGACGCGGTAGGCCCCGGAGCTCGTCGAGCCGCCGAGCCAGACGAGGAGCGAGTTTGCGGCCGCGTCGTCGGAGGGGATGAGCATCTCGCGCAGGAGCGCGTCGAGGCGCGAGCCGGGCGACGGGATCCCCGAGTGCTCGGCGAGCACGGCCGCCGCGATCGCGAGCTTGAGCGTCGAAGCGGCCGGAAAGCGCGCCTTCGCGTTCCATGCCGCGCCCGCTCCTCCGGTCAGGCTCTGAACGTAGAAGCCCGTCGTGCCCCTGAACCCGCGATCGAGGATTCTGAGTTTCCTCG
This sequence comes from Gaiellaceae bacterium, assembly GCA_035251305.1. Classification (GTDB taxonomy): domain Bacteria; phylum Actinomycetota; class Thermoleophilia; order Gaiellales; family Gaiellaceae; genus GMQP-bins7. The sequence goes on from DATFEK010000016.1 coordinate 1,847, forward strand.
CCAGCACCGAGTCCTGTCGCGCACGGACGACACGGGGTCGCGAGGCAGAGGGGAGCCCGAACACGTCGCGAACGACGCTGGACGAGCGACGACCGCTTGTGCCGATCGTCGTCACGCGAACGGTGACATCACGCGTGGGCAGCGATACGCGCAGAGAGAAGCGTCGCCCGCGAAGAGGCTTCGACGCCAGCCTCCGACCGTCGGCGAAGACGATCACCCTCGTCGTACCGCGAGCGGCGCGGCCCGTCACGAGGCCGTAGGAGACCTGGTGCGGTGCCGGCTGCTCGATCGCGGGCGGCGGCGGGGGTGGCGCGTCGATCACAGGGCAACGATAGATCCGTGCCACCGTCGAGGTCAGCCCCAGGGGTTCCGTACCCCCCAACTAGCCTTTCGGCGTGCCGATCTACGCGCATCTCGATCTCGACGCCTTCTTCGCCGCGGTCGAGGAGCTCGAAGATCCGAGGTTGCGCGCGAAGCCACTCGTCGTCGGTGGCGACCCACACGGGCGAGGGGTCGTGTCGACCGCGAACTACACCGCACGCCAGTTCGGGATCCACTCGGCGATGAGCTCGGCCGAGGCGCTTCGCCGCTGCCCTGCCGCCGTCTTCGTTCGCCCCCGCCATGCGCTGTATCGGCAGTACTCGAGGGTCGTCTGGGACACGGTCGCAGAGATCGTCCCGCGCATCGAGCGGACCGGAATCGACGAGGGATACCTCGACCTCGGAACCGTGGTCGACGACTTCGTGCAAGCACGCGCAGTGGTGTCGGCAATCCGGACCGCGGTGCGCGCGACGACGAGCCTCACCTGCTCGCTCGGGGTCGGAACCTCGAAAGTCGTGTGCAAGATCGCGTCGGACCGCCGAAAGCCTGCTGGTGTCACGGTGGTACCTCCCGGTACCGAAGCGCACTTCCTGGCCCCGCTCGCGGTGCGTCTCCTTCCAGGGGTCGGTCCGCGCGCGGAAGCGCGCTTGCACGCCGCCCACGTGCACACCATCGGGGGCCTTGCGACGCTGCCGGATCCGGACTTGAAGGCGCTCTTGCCCGGATCGCTCGGTCCACTGCTGCGTGCTCGTGCGAGAGGAATCGACCCGCGCGACCTCGAGCTCGCCGGAGAGCCGGTCTCGGTCTCGGCCGAGGACACATTTGCCCGCGACGTCTCCGAGCGGTCCCAGCTGCACGACGAGCTGAGGCGCCTGTCCGAGCTCGTCTCGGAACGGCTTCGCAGTTCGGGCCTCTCGGGTCGAACGGTCACCGCGAAGCTGCGCTACGGCGACTTCTCAATCCGCACGCGCTCGACGACGCTCGCGGCTGCCGTCGACGAGGCAGAGGTCATCGGCCAGGTCGCGTGCGGGCTCCTCGACCGTGGCCTACGCGACCGGCCCGGAGCACTTCGGCTCGTGGGCGTGGGCGTCTCGGGGCTTTCGCCGCATCGCCAGCTCACGTTCGAAGAGGCATAGGGTTTCGTCCAGCACCGCATCGCGACATCCGCACCACAGCGTCGGGAACTCCTAGAGTCAACGCATGCTCGAGGCCGCCTTCTGGGGCCTTCTCACGGCCGGATCGCTCTGGGTCGGGGCTGCGATCGCTGCCTACGGGCGGCTCGGATCTCGCTGGATCGGGCTTGCGATGGCGTTCGGCTCGGGTGCCCTCATCGCCGCGGTCGCGTACGAGCTCGTCGTCGAAGCATTCGACACCGATCTCGAGCTGGCGGCCTCAGGATTCGCCTGCGGCGCACTCGCTTTCTACGTCGGCGACTGGCTGATCGACAGAGGCGGAGGCCACGGGAGAAAGAGCACGTCCGGCGATGACCAGCTCGCCGGAAGTGCCGGTGCGATCGTGCTCGGAACCGTCCTCGACGGGATCCCCGAGTCGTTCGTTCTCGGCGCCTCGCTTCTTCAGGACGCCGGAGTGCCGATCGCCGTCGTCATCGGCGTCTTCGCCTCGAACGTCCCCGAAGCCCTCTCCGGAACCACTGGTCTCCTCGAGGCCGGTTGGAGGCGCGGCCGCGTGTTCGCGATGTGGAGTGGCGTCGTCGTCGCTTCCGTGGCCGCCGCGATCGCAGGCTGGCTCCTCCTCGACACGATGCCGACCGCAGGAGGCGCGTTCGTGCTCGCATTCGCCGGCGGGGCGCTCATCGTCATGCTCGCGGACACGCTCATGCCCGAGGCGTTCGAGCTCGGCGGGCGTGAGGCCGGGTTGCTCACGGCGCTCGGTTTCGCGCTCGGCTTCGCGCTGTCGTAGCTCAGTCGCGGAGCAGAGGGCGGGTCAGACACGTCGGCCCGCCGTCGCCCTTCTTCGAGATCTCGTCGCCGACGTAGACGACCACGTCGACGCCCGAACGCTCCATCCGCCTGCGCGTCTCCGGGTTGCCGTCGAGCGCGAGCGCACGTCGCGGCCCGAGCGCGAGGACGTTCGGGCCCAGGGACTCGAACTCGTCGTCCGGCACCTCGATGACCTCGATCCCGCGTTCTGCGAGGAGTCGCATCAGGCGAACGGGCGCGGTCCGCGGGTAGACGACAGCGAGATCCTCGTCGAGCGGCGAGAGGAACGACATGAGGTGCATGACCTCGCCGGCACCGTTCCAGTGCGGGAGGTCGAACGATACGACCTCGACGCCGGGGAGCGCGGCCTCAAGCGCAGGGACGGCCGCCGCGTTCGTGCGATATCCGATGCCCACCAGAAGTGTGCGCTCGTCGAGCCAGACCGTATCGCCGCCCTCGGCCAACGCCGGAAGTGCGAGCGCCGCCGCGACCGGCACGCTCGCGGCCTCGAGGGCTTCCTCGAGAGCGGCCGGCTCGCCTCGCCGCGACTCCTTTCCCGGCCGCAGCAGTACAGCACCGTCGTCGCCGACGAGGACCGGGTCGTACACGTAGATGGCATCGGGATTCCCCGGCTCGTGGCGCGAGACCACGACCTCCGCGCCCGCCTCCTCGAGCAGGGTGCAGAAGCCTTCGTGCTCGGCGGCTGCCGCGGACTGGTCGGGAGCGGCTCGCCATCCGTGCGCGCGCCAGTTCGCGGCGTCCTCCGGAAGCGGCGGGCGAACGAGTACGCGCTTCAGCTCCCCAGTCATCGATGCGCTCCCGTACTGGGGCACGCCAGGGCCTACCCGTCGAGCACGCGCGGACGGTGCGAGGAGGAGTAGACGTCCTTGCGCAGGATCAGGCCGTTCTCGAACGGAAAGACGTCGATCCCGTCCCACTCGACCCGGCTCCCGTCACGACGCGTGGCCGTCGCCGTCCACTCGCTGACCACGAGCCCGTCGCGCGCGTAGAGGCGGCGTCCCCGAAACCGCAGGTCCGGTGCGTTCTCGAAGATCCGCGCAATGTGCGGGCCGACGTCGTCTCCGTCCACGCGCTCTCCGGCGGTGTGGTTCTCGAAGACCATGCCGGAAGCGTGGAAGGCGAGGATCGCCTCGACGTCGTGGGCGTTCCAGGCGTCGTTGTAGCGCTCGATGGTTCGC
>DATFEK010000022.1:0-5028 GCA_035251305.1 Gaiellaceae bacterium
GCGCTGCCGCCGGGAGGAGACGCGAGTGAATCTGACCACCGAGAACACCGCGGTCGTGCTCGATTCGACGTCGGACTATCCCGAGGCGCCGTCCCGCTTTCCGAACATGCGCTTCGTCCCGTTGTACGTGCGCTTCGGAGACGAGACGTACCGCGACTACGTGGAGCTCGGCCCCGCCGAGTTCTACGAAAAGCTGCGCACGTCGCCGGTCACGCCGGCGACCGCACAGCCGACCCCGCAGGACTTCGTCGATGCCTACGAGGAGCTCGTCGCGTACGAGCGGATCTACTCCCTGCACGTCTCGTCGAAGGTCTCCGGGACGTTTCAGAGCGCCGAGCTCGCCGCGCAGGAGATGGGCGGCGAGAAGGTGCGCGTCGTCGACTCGCTGACCGCGTCGCTTGCGATCGCGATGCTTTCCCACGCGATTCAGCGCAGGCTCGCCCGGGGGACGAGCGACGAGGAGATCGAACAGCTCGTGGATCGGTTCCACCGTGACGCGGACGTCGTGTTCACGGTGGAGACGCTCGAGTACCTCCAGCGGGGCGGACGAATCGGCAGAGCGGCCGCCATCGCCGGCTCGCTCCTGAACGTGCGGCCGATCCTCGGAGTGCAGGACGGAGTCGTCGTTGCCGTCGCGCGCGTACGGGGCCGTCAGAAGGCGCTCGCCGAGTTCGAGCGCCGTCTCGTCGACGCGACCACCGATGGGCCCGGACTGCGCGTCGCGATCGCGCACGCCGACGCAGCAGACTGGGTCGGCACGCTGAGCGAGATGGTCTGGCGCGTACGCCCACAGGCAGAGATCGAGTTCACGGCGACTCTCGGCGCTGTCGTCGGGACGCATGCAGGGCCCGGGGCCGTCGGGTTCTTCTGGTTCCAGGATGAGTAACCGGTGAGGAGACGCGCGCCGCGCGGCCGCGAAGCGGACGCTTTCAGGGGTTTGCGTGGCGACGGGATCCGCTGAGCGGATCCTGGCATGAGGCGCAGAGCACAGCCCAGTGTCGCGATCGTCTTCGAGACGCACTCGACCTCGACCGACAACGAGCGTTGGATCGCCTCCGGCTGGCTGGACGGCCAGCTCTCACTGCTCGGGAGACGACAGGCGAAGGAACTCGGCGAGCGTCATGGCGCCGACGAGGTTGCCGCGGCGTTCACCTCGGATCTCGACCGTGCTGCCGAGACTGCGCGCATCGCGTTCGCCGGTCGCGGAATTCCTATTTTCTGCGACTGGCGCCTCCGAGAGTGCAACTACGGGATGCTGAACGGCGCGCCCGTTGCCAGGCTCGAGGCGACAAGGGGCGAGCACGCGTACGAGCCCTATCCCGGCGGGGAGAGCTATAGCGACGTCGTGGCACGCGTCCGAAGCTTCCTGCACGATCTCCCACCCAGGTTCGAGAACCAGCGTGTCGTCGTGATCGGTCACTCCGCCACGAAGTGGGCCCTCGACCATCTGCTCGAGGGCACACCGCTCCCCGACCTGGTCGAGGCCTCGTTTCGCTGGCAGCCGGGTTGGGAGTACACGTTCCAGGTCGACACCTGACCCGTGCCGTCGGTCGTCCGGCCTCTGGACCTATAGTGACTCGAGGTTGAAAGGGACGATCGCCCGAGTGGGACTCCCTGCCGGCTTCGCCGGCGTGGGCTCACCTGAAGCTTGGCCTCGGCCGCGCTCGGCGCCGCGGCCCGAGCGCCTCGACGCCTCCGTCGAGGTGCTCCGTGGCGTCGGCCCGGCGCTGGTACGCCGACTGGCGCGGATCGGTCTGCGGACCGTGGGCGACGTGCTCTGGCAGCGCCCGCGGCGATACGAGGAGCCGGTTGCGTCGAAGCGGGTCTCCGATCTCTTCGGCGAGGAGGAGGCGGTCATCGACGTGGTCGTGCGCTCGGCCTCGAGCAGGCGGCGCGGACGGCTCAAGATCCTCACCGCGCGGGTCGCCGACGACACCGGCGAGATCAAGGCGACCTGGTTCAACCAGCCGTGGCTGGAGGAGAAGCTGTCTCCCGGAACGCGCATCAAGCTCCGCGGACGCGCGAACCGATACGGATTCGCCGTCTCCTCGTACGACCTCGAGGGCGACGCTGCCACCGCAGACTTTGCACCTGTCTACCCGGCGAGCGAGGAGCTCGCGCAGAAGAAGCTCAGGGATCTCCATGCCCAGGCGCTCGAGCTCGCGCGCGACGCGGGAGAACTGCTTCCCGGAGCGTTGCTCGCCGGGGAGGCGTTGCCTCTTCGTGCGGACGCTCTCGCCGCAGTGCACGGGCCACGCGCCCTGGCCGAAGCCGAGGTCGGGCGGATACGACTCGCGTTCGACGAGCTCCTCGTCCTACGGCTCGCGCTCGCGCGGGCGTCCGCCGAGCGCGAGCGGGCGTCTGCAGTGCCCCTCGGCGCGCCCGGGGAGCTGCTGGCCCGCTATCGGGCATCTCTCCCCTTTGCCCTGACGTCAGACCAGGAGCGCTCGATCGCCGAGATCGACCGCGATCTCGAGCGCTCGATTCCGATGCAGCGCCTGCTGCAGGGGGACGTCGGCTCGGGCAAGACCGTGGTTGCGCTCTATGCGCTCCTGCGGGCAGTCGAGCTCGAGCGTCAAGGGGCGCTGATGGCCCCCACGGAGACCCTGGCCGAGCAGCATTTCCTCACCATCGAGGAGCTCTGTGCGCCGCTCGGAGTCCGGGTCAGCCTGCTCACGAGCTCCCTCCGAGCGAAGGAGCACGCGGCCGCCCGCCAGCTCATCGCGTCGGGCGATGCCCAGCTCGTGGTCGGGACTCATGCGCTGATCCAGAAGGAGGTCGACTTTCGTGACCTCGCGGTGGCGGTCGTCGACGAGCAGCACCGCTTCGGAGTCGGGCAGCGGACCGCGCTCGTCGAAGGAAGGAGCCCGCACGTCCTCCACCTCAGTGCCACGCCCATTCCTCGAACTCTTGCGCTTACCGTCTACGGAGACCTGGAGGTGAGCGAGCTCGCCCTGTCGCCGGCGAACCGCAAGCCCGTCATCACGGCGTGGGTGACTCAGGAGCGCAGCTCGGCGGCCTACAAACGCCTTCGTCGTCACCTCGACGACGGGCGCCAGGCCTACGTCGTCTGCCCCTTGATCGAGGAGTCGGAGACCAAGGTGGCACGCGCTGCCGAGGCCGAGGCCGAGCGCCTTCGCGGCGCCGAGCTCCGCGGATACCGCGTGGGCTGTCTCCACGGCCGGCTTCCCCCGGGCGAGCGGCAGAGCATCATGGCGAGCTTCAAGGCGGGCGAGCTCGACGTCCTCGTCGCGACGACAGTGATCGAGGTAGGGGTCGACGTTCCGAATGCCACGATCATGATCGTGCAGGAGGCCGACCGGTTTGGCCTCGCCCAGCTCCATCAGCTTCGCGGGCGCGTCGGCCGAGGGGCCGAGCAGTCGTACTGCCTCCTCGTCTCCCGTCCGAAGGAGGAGCTCACGGAGGGTGCGAGCGAGCGACTCGAGGCGATGGTCGCGACGACGGACGGGTTCGAGCTCGCGGAGCGCGACCTCGAGATCCGAGGCGAGGGCCAACTCCTCGGCGCGCGCCAGTCCGGATACTCGGATCTCCGTTTCGTCCGTCTTCGTCGCGACCAGGCGTTGCTCGAGCGGGCCCGAGACGTCGCGCGCGAGCTCGAGGACGAGGGACTGCTTGCCCACGCGGTCGACCGCTTGCTCGGCGACTCCGAGCACCTCGGCGAGTCCTAGCTCTCGTGAGGATCGTCGCCGGCACGCGCAAGGGCCATCGCATCGCGGCGCCGAAGGGCGTCGTCACGCGTCCCACGGGTGACCGCGTTCGCGAGGCTGCGTTCTCGCTCATCGGCCCGATCGAGGGCGCTGCCGTGCTCGATCTCTTCGCGGGCTCGGGCGCGATGGGTCTCGAAGCGCTCTCGCGAGGTGCGTCTCGCTGCGTCTTCGTCGAGCGCGATCGCGCGGCGTGCCGCGTGATTCAGGCCAACCTCGAGAAGCTGCGTCTGACGGGTGCGATCGTCGTCAATCGCGATGCACGCTCGGCGGTACGCGATGAACGCGCACGAGCCCGCAGGTACGGCCTCGTCCTTGCCGACCCGCCGTACGACGAATGGGACGAGCAGGCGGACGCCCTGGCTCCGTTCCTTGCCGACGTTCTCGAGCCGGACGCGCTCGTCGTGGTCGAGACCTCGTCGCGCATCGAGCCGGAGCTTCCTCTCGACCTCGTCACGACCCGTCGCTACGGTTCCGCGCGGATCACGGTGTTCTCGCATTGATCACGGCCATCTGCCCAGGCAGCTACGACCCCGTCACGAACGGTCACGTCGACGTCATCAAGCGGGCGGCGGCGATCTTCGACCGGATCGTCGTGGGCGTCGTCCGCGATCCGACGCACAAGCAGACGCTCTTCACGGTCGAAGAGCGTGTGGCATTCCTCGAGGACGCTCTTTCGCCCTGCGAGAACGTCGTCGTCGACGTCTTCTCGGAGCTCGTCGTCGACTTCGCGCGCAAGCACGACGCGAAGACGATGGTGAAGGGCCTGCGCGTGATCTCGGACTTCGAGTGGGAGTTCCAGATGAATCACCTGAACCGGCAGCTCGCGCCGGAGATCGAGACCGTGTACGTGATGGCGAGCCCTCTGTACAGCTTCGTATCCTCGAGCGGCGTCAAGGAGATCGCCACGTTCGGGGGCAAGGTGGACGAGCTCGTGCCCGTCGCCGTCGCGCGGCGCTTCGCGGCGCTCTACCCCGACGGCCGCCCCGGAGCCCCCGTCTCACCCTCCGAGTAGACTTTTCGACCGATGGACGTACTCGTACTCATCGACCGGCTCGACGACCTCGTGCACAACGCGAAGGCCGTTCCCTTGACCGACCAGGTGCGCCTCGACCGCGAGGAGATCTACGAGATCCTCGACCAGATGCGCGCCACCATCCCAGAGGAGATCAAGCAGGCCCGTTGGATTGTCAAGGAGCGGCAGGAGATGCTCGCCGAGGCGAAGCGGGAATGCGATCGGATCGTCCAGGAGGCGCGCGAGCAGGCGATGCGGGAGGCCTCGCAGACGGAGATCGTCAAGCTC
>DATFEK010000060.1:0-11100 GCA_035251305.1 Gaiellaceae bacterium
AGGCCGCGTCGCGGATCAGTGCGTGACGGAAGCGGAACGCGCCCGGGACGTGAGGATCGCGCTCGACGTACTCGCCAAGACGGTCCCATGCCTCCGAGCCCGCGGCGACGAGCGGATCCTCCTCGAGGACGTCGAGGATGAGTGCACCCGAGAACGACACCCCGAGGACGGACGCCCAGCGAAGGAGGGCACGATCGCCAGGTGCGAGCTGGTCGATGCGCGTCGCGACGAGTGCCTCGACCGTCTCGGGCAGCTCCTCCGCCTCGTCGGTCTGCTCGCCGACGCTGGCCAACCGCTGGAGGAAGAGCGGATTCCCGGCGCCGCGTTCCATCAGCGCTGCCAGCTCCTCGTCGGTCGGCCGGCGGTCGCCTGCCGCCGCCAGAGCGAGCGTTTTCGCGTCCTCCGGCGGGAGCGGCTCGAGTCGCAATGTAAGTGCCGGGAGCGGTGGTGTTCCCTCGGACGCGGCGAACCCGCCTTCGATCGGACGGCGCGTCGTGCACGTCAGCCACGGGCGCGTCGGTAGCTGCGTTCCCAGGTAGCGCAGCAGTTCGGACGACGCGTCGTCCATCCAGTGGACGTCGTCGAAGACGAGCAGCGTCGGGGAGTCGAGCAGGTGCTCGAGAACCTTGCCCATGACGCCGTGCAGGCGGGCACGCCAGAACGCCGGGTCGAGGTCGTTCACCTCCGGTGTCGGCTCGACCTCGACGTCCAACGGCGCCGCGAGGAGCGGGGCCCAGGGAACGAGCTCCTGATCGACCGCCTCGAGTCGATCCGCGAGCACCGCTCTGTTGTGCTCCCCGCCACCGTTCAGCTCGACGTCGAGCAACGTCCGTAGAAAGGGTCGAAACGGGTAGTAAGGAGTGGAGGCCTCGTACTGCTCGCACCGCAGCGAGATCTGTCGCATATCGGCGCAGTTGTCGCGCAGCTCCTCCGCCAGGCGCGACTTCCCGATGCCCGGCTCGCCGACCAGCTCCACGAGTGTCCCGAATCCCATGCGAACGGGAGCAACGGAGGCGGCGAGGACTGCGCGCTCGCGCTCGCGATCGACGAACGGCAGCTTGTCCTCGGCTGGGGCGGGCGCGGGCCTCGCCGCCTCCGACATCAGGTCACCGAGCACGAAGGCCTGCACCGGCTCGCTCTTCCCCTTGAGCTTCAATGGCTCCAGCTCGGTTGTATCGAAGGACGCGCCTCCGCGAGCAACGGCGCCGGCCGACACCCAGATCTCGTCCTCTCCCGCCCGTGCCATCAGACGGGCGGCGAGCGCCGCCGTGTCGCCGAGCACCGTGTAGGTCCTGCGGAAGCTCGCGCCGACCTGACCCGTGAAGACTCGCCCCTCGCTCACGCCGATGTGTACGGGGAGCGGCAGGCCCGAGTCGACGATCGCACGCACGGTCCGGAGCATTCGCTCCTCGTCGTCGCCGAACGTCTGCGGTGCTCCCGAGACGAGCACGATTCTCCCGCCGTCACGGTCGATGTCGCTCTCGAGGAACGTCACGCGGTGCTCTTCAGCGGCTGCCTGCACCGCGCGCACGAGGACGTCGAGCGCCTCGGCCGCGGCCTCCGGCCCTTCAGAGGCGATCACCTCGTCGGTCCCTGAGAACCGTATGAACGCTATGGATGCATGCCGGTGCTCGCCCTCGAGCGGACCGATCTCGAGGAGTTGCGCGCGCAAGGGGGCAGGCACGGCCACCTCGAGCGGGATGCCCTCCACGCTCGGGAGGGGTGCAACCGTTCCTCGTGCGGCGGGGGCAGCGCGAAGGAGGCGACCGCCGCCCTTCTCCTCGGCGAGCGCGTCGCCTTCGAGAAGCGCTGCCGTCTCGGGGCTGAGCAGGATCTCACCGGCCTCCGACGCGGCTTCCATCTCCACCGTCCGGCTCGCGGCTGGGCCGGCGATGAGGAGCTCACGGTGAGACTCCCCAACCAGGAAGAACTGGAAGCGCCCGGCGTGGAGCCCCGCGTGCATCTTCAGCTGGACCGCGCCCGCCGAGGTCCTCGGTCGGCCGATGGCGCGTAGCGTCTTGCGCATCTCGAACGCCGCGCGCGCGGCACGCCGTGCGTGCTCCTCACCCTCGTAGAGCAGCAGGAGTGCGTCGCCGGCGAACTTCAGCAGACCACCGCCCTGGTCATAGGCCACGCTCAGGAGTGCCGCGAACGTCGCGTTCATCACCTCGGTAACTTCTTCCGCCCCCGCTCGCCCCATGCTCGAGAGACGCTCCGACATCGCTGTGAAGCCTGAGATGTCGATGAACGCGACCGTGCCATCGACCTCGCGCCACGAGGCGCTGGAATCGTCTCGAAGCCACTCGAGCGTCAGGCGCGGGACGAACGGGACGAGATCGGCTGGGGACGACGACGCAGATGCAGGTACCGAGGACATCTCCGACATTCTGCGCGAGTCGTCCGGGGGAGCAAAGCGGGGCCGCGCGTAGCACTAGCGTCCGGGCTGCGGCCTGTTGCACATGCTGGGGGAACCTCCCGGTTCCCCCAGACCCCCTCCACCGACCGCTTCGCGGCCAGACGCTTCGCGTCTTCACGGAACGTTTACGGAGCCCCAACGCAATCCCCCCAGAAAGGGGACGTCCGATACGTCGTACCGGACGAATACGCGAATGACACCGATCCCCAAGGCGAAGGGCGGCGGAATGTCTGCGGCAGAACTCGAGACGATGTATGCGTCCGAGATCGATCGAATCGAGCAGTGGCGTCACGAAGCGCTCGAACGCGCGGGCTACGACCCCGAGAGCGCGCTCGTCCTCTCCGCGAGCCACGACGTCGACCTCCACGACGCGGTCAACCTGTTGAATCGGGGTTGCACGGTGGATCTCGCCCTTCAGATCCTCCTCTAGCGTTCGGCTCCTCCGCGAAACCCTTCCTCCTCGCCAGTAGGCGGTTCTCACACGAAGGAGCGCCGTGTGTGGGCAGAATGCCCGCCGATGCTTCCGCTCCTCTCCATCCCGTCGCCCGACTCGAGCACGATCGAGCTCGGGCCGCTGTCGATCCACTTCTACGGGCTGACGCTCCTCGTGGCGATCGCCGCGGCGGTCGCGATCACCGGGATTCGCTGGACGCGTCGCGGCGGCGACTGGGACCTGATCTTCCGGGTCGCGGTGTGGGGCGTTGCGTCGGGAATCGTCGGGGCCCGCCTGTACCACGTCGTGACGAGCTGGAACGAGCTGCCGGACGAGTGGTGGGGGCCGTTCGCGATCTGGAAGGGCGGTCTCGGGGTCTGGGGCGGCATCGGCCTCGGCGTCATCGTGGGCGCGATCGTCGCGAGGCGCTCGGGCGCGGATCTCGGAAAGCTCGCCGACTGCGTCGCTCCGGCACTTCTCGTCGCGCAGGGCATCGGACGCTTTGGCAACTGGTGGAACCAGGAGCTCTTCGGAAAGCCGACCGATCTGCCCTGGGGTCTCGAGATCTCGCCCGAGAATCGCCCTCTCGATGACGTCGAGCGCGACACATTCCATCCCACATTCCTCTACGAGGCGCTCTGGAACTTCGCGGCAGCAGGCATCCTCCTGCTCGTCGAGCGCCGGTTCCGAATCCGCCCCGGCGGACTGTTTGCGCTCTACGTCCTCCTGTACAGCGTCGGCAGGTTCTGGATCGAGATGCTTCGCGTCGACCCTTCCCACGAATGGGGCGGGATTCGCCTGAACGTCTACGTGGCGGGCGTGGCCATCGTCCTCTCGGCCGCCTTCTTCGTCTGGTGGCAGAAGACCTGGAAGCGAGGACCTGCGCCGCCCCCGAAGCCCGAGGCGATGGCGATCCCCAGGCAGCGGTAACCGGCCCAAGGACCCTTTCCGCCATCTGCGGTGTATCACCGCAGAATCGAGGAAAGGAGGGTCCGTGCGCTATCTCATGGTCATCGCGACGCTCGTGCTCGCGGTCGGGGCAGGATCTGCGAGCGCCGGAGGCTGGGCGACCGTCGGCATCGAGCCGCTTCCGGACGACACGGCGGCAGGTGCGTCGTGGAAGCCGAAGATCTTCGTCAAGCAGCACGGCGTCACGCCGCTCGAGGGTCTTCAGCCTGTGGTCACGATCGCCGAGACGACCTCGGGACAGTCGAAGAGCTTCACAGCGCGGCCGACGTCCGAAGCAGGCGTGTACGAGGCCGACGTCGTGTTCCCGACGTCCGGCGACTGGAGTGTCGCGATCGACAGCGGCTTCGGCGACTCCGGAGTGAAGTACGGGCCCGTGACGATCGGTGAGGGCACAGGCAGCGACCCAGGGTCGTTTCCGGCACTGCCGATCGGCGCCGCTGCCCTCGCCATCGTCCTCGCGGTCGCGGGTGCGTTCGGCATCCGGCGTCTCAAGAGGCTCACACCCGCAAGCAGCTAGGCCGCTCATGGAACCTCCACCGCTCGATCGGTGTAGAACAGGGCGGTGGAGGGCCGGCCGCCAGATGACGTCGCGCTCGCCGAACGTGCGAAGCGGGGTGACGAGCGCGCGTTCGAGGAGCTCGTTCGCATGTACCAGGACATCGCCTTCCGGACTGCATATCTTCTGACAGGATCGGCCGCAGACGCCGAGGACGCCGCCCAGGCCGGCTTCGTCAAGGCGTGGACGGCCCTGCCTCGATTTCGGCGAGGAGCGCCCTTCAGGCCGTGGCTCCTCCGCATCGTGGCCAACGAAGCGCACAACCGGCGCCGCTCGGCGGGCAGGCACGAAGCGCTCCGGCTGCGTTCGAGGGAGGCCCTTCCTCCGGAAGACGCGGCCCCGTCTCCGGAGCGGGCCGCCCTCGGACACGAGCAGCGTGAGGAGTTGCTCGCCGCCGTTTCCCGGCTCGACGATCGTGACCGCGACGCGCTCACGTGTCGTTACTTCCTGGAGCTCTCGGAGGACGAGACGGCCGCCGTCCTCGACGTACGTCGAGGCACGGTCAAGTCGCGGACGGCGCGTGCGCTCGTCCGCCTGAGGCGGGAGCTGGAGTCGTGAACGGGCTCGAGCGTGCTCTCGCCGAGCTCGGCCGCGAGCTCGAGGTTCCTCCGGCCCCCGACCTCGTACAGGTGGTGCTCGCGCGAATCGAGCCGCGGCGGGCGGCGCGCCCTCGCCCGCGACGATGGGTGCTCGTCGTTGCCGTCACCGTTCTCGCTGCGCTGGTTGCGACTCTCGCTATCCCGGACGCGCGTTCCGCCCTGTTCCGCATCCTCCGGATCGGCGGCGAGCAGATCGTGCTCGTCGATGCGCTTCCGGAGGTCACCGGGCAGGCCGGGCTCGCTCTCGAGGCGACCCTCGGAACGCGGATCACGATCGAGCAGGCACGCCGAGACGCGGGTTTCGACGTCCGTGAGCTCGAGAGGAAGCCGGATCGCGTCTACGTCGGCGACCGTGGCACGGTGTGGTTCCTCTACGGCATGCCGAGCAGCGTCCGGCTCCTCGTTGCTCAGACGCCGCTCCACTCCGTCGACGAGAACTTCTTCCTGAAGAAGCTCGCGAGCCCCGAGACCAGTGTCGAGGAAGTGGACGTGGACGGCGCCCGCGGGTTCTTGCTCACCGGTGAGCCTCACTTCGTCCTGCTCGTCGACGCCGCCGGAGAGGTCGTCGAGGAGACCGCACGGCTCGCACGCGACGTTCTGGTCTGGGAGCGAGACGGAGTCGCGTATCGGCTGGAAGGCGACTTCACACGCGACGAAGCGCTCGAGCTCGCGCGGTCGCTTCGCTGAAGACGCGAAGCGTCTTGTCCGCGAAGCGGACCAGTGGAGGGAGTCTGAGGGAACCGGGAGGTTCCCTCAGCAGTAGCCACCGGCCGTCCGCGAAGCGGACCAGTGGAGGGGGTCTGGGGGAAGACGCGAAGCGTCTTGTCCGCGAAGCGGACCAGTGGAGGGGGTCTGGGGGAACCGGGAGGTTCCCCCAGCGTCAACCCGATTCTCCGAGCGTCAACCCGGTTCCCCAAGCATGAGATGTTCTGCGAGGATCAGCGTCCGGTCGCGTGGCTAGCCTCCGCCCGTGCCTGCGACCCCTGTGCGTGAGCTGGAGCTCGATCTCGACGCCTTCGAGGGCCCGTTCGATTTGCTCCTCACGCTTCTCCTGAAGGAGGAGCTCGAGCCTCGCGAGGTCGACGTCTCGGCGATCGTGCTCGCCTTCGTCGAGCTCATGGCGGAACGAAACGAGCTCGACCTCGAGGCCTGCGGAGAGTTCCTCGTCCTGATCTCGGCGTTGCTCGAGCTGAAGGCGCGCGCGCTCTTCCCCGACGAGGCCGCCGAGCTCGGCGAGCTCGAGCCCGAAGAGGCCGCTCGAGAGCTCGCGCGGCGGCTTGCCGAGTACCGGCGCATGAAGGAGGCCGCCGCCTGGCTGAGGGAGAGACTCGCCAGCGAAGGCGATCGCTGGTTCCGGCTAGGGCCCGCGTCTCTGGCTCCGCGCGAGGAGCGGAGGCTCGCGCCGCAGGATCCCGAAGCGCTGGCACACGTGCTGCGCGCGCTGGCCCACCCGCCCCCGACCGTCTCGCTGGGCCACATGGCGCTTCGCTTTCCACCGGTATCGCTGTTCCTGGAGCGCTTTCGCGCCCTGCTCTCACGACGACGGCGCTTCGATTTCGACGCCGAGGTCGGTGACCTGTCACGGGTCGAGCAGGCGGTCGCGTTGCTGGCGCTGCTCGAGCTGCGCAAGACGGGCGAGATCGCACTCGATCAAGCCGCTGCCTTTGCGTCGATAAGGGTTTCCCGGGCCGACGAAGAAAGGATCCTCGAATGGACAGCCCGCTCCGCCTGATCGCGTCCAACCCCGTCGATCGTCTCGCGCGGACGGTCGAGGCGCTTCTCGTCGTCGCGTCGGCGCCGCTCTCGCTCGGCGAGCTCGCGGACGCCACCGAGGACGACCCGGAGCGCGTCGAGACCGCGCTCTCGCTCCTGCAACAGCGCTACGGCGAGGCCCGGAGCGGCATCGTCCTCGAGCAGGTCGCCGGCGGCTTTGCCTTTCGCGCCAGCCGCGAGGCGGCAGCCGCCTGCGCGCGGCTCTTCGAGCGACCCGTCGAGCGCGGCCTCTCGCAGGCTGCTCTCGAGACTCTGGCGATCGTCGCCTACCTCGGCCCTTGCTCGCGGCCCGAGGTCGCCCGAATTCGTGGTGTCGCCGCCGATTCGGCGGTGGCGAGCCTCGTCGAGCGAGGGCTCATCACCGAATCCGGGCGGGAGCTCCAGGCAGGCGGTGCGGTGCGCTACCGGACGACACCGTTGTTCGAGCGGGTGTTCGGGCTCGAGAGCCTTGCCGCGCTTCCACGGCTCGACGATCTCGGAGAGGATGTGGGCGAGATCCGCGAGCGGCTCCTCGAGGTGGCACAGGCACGCGCGTCCTAGGCGTGCGGGCGCGAAGCGTCCGCCTTTAGGAGTATTAGGCGCAAGCCCTTTGGGGATTTTCGCGCGACCGGAATCCGCGCTAGCGGATTCCGGTCTTGCGCAAGTGCAGCCTAGATCTGCCAGGCGCCGTCACGCATCACGGGGACGGTCTCGCCGTCACGGGTGATCCCGTCGACAGCGAGCTCCGGGCTCCCGATCATGAAGTCGACGTGGATCTCGCTCCGGTTGATTCGCGCGCGCTCGATGTGGTCTTCGACTGGATGCTCGTAGGCTCCCCCGAGCGCGATGTGCGAGGCGGCGTTCTCGTCGATGAGCGTGTCCAGGAAGACCGTGTCGAGCGGACCGATGCGACCCTCCCTGTCCACGAGGGCGATCTCCCCGAGCCTGCCGGCACCATCGTCTCGCGAGGCGACGGCGCGAAGCGCATCCGCTCCCCGGTCGGCGTCGATCTTGACCGCTCGGCCGCCCTCGAACTCGACGCGAATGCCGGTGACGATCGATCCGTGGAGCTCGAGCGGCATCGTCGCCGAGACATGTCCGTCGACTCGGTCCGGATCCGGCGTCGTGAACACCTCCTCGGTCGGGATGTTCGGAAAGTGGCAGTGGCCGTCGACAGTCACCTCGGCGCCCCCCGCCCAGTGGGCCGACTGCAGTAGGCCGACCGTGAGGTCCGTTCCCGCACCGTGGAGGCGGAGCGCGTCGAACCTCCGCTCGCTCAGTCGGACCCCGTTAGCCTTGAGCGTCGCGGACCGCTCCGTCCAGGCCTCGGCGGGATCGTCCGCTTCGAGCCGACAGATGTGCGCGATCGCTTCCCAGAGCGCTGCGTAGGCCTCTTCTTCGTCGAGCTCGGGATAGACGACCTCGGCCCACGATCGCGTCGGGACCGGGACGATGCACCAGTTCGTCGTCCTGCGGTTGACGACCTCCCCCGTTTCGGGCAGGTAGGGGAGTATGTCGCGTCCTGCGCGTGCCGGATCGACGCCGTCGAGCGCACGCGGTGCATGAGGCCCCGAGAGGGATATGCGCGCGGCGTGCTCGTCGGAGAGGTGGAACATCCGCTGCGACATCCACGGCGGGATGTAGTCGAGCGTGTCGTCGCGTGCGAGCGCGATCCGCTCGCGCTTGATCCACTGGTCGAAGTAGAGGACGTCGACGTACTTCGCCCCACGCAGATAGGCCTCGTGCGCGATCCTGCGAGTGAGGTATTCCTTGCCGATGAAGCTCGTGACGGAGACGAGCTGGCCCGGTTGGACGTTCGCCCCGAAGACGGCGAGCTCGGCGAGCTTGTCCGTCCACTCGTCGATCTGCCGCACGCCAGCAGCCTAGATGCTCGACCGAAAAGTTTGCGCGCAGCCGCGTGAATTTTCCGGTCGAGCATCTCACCTGGCTAAATGCCTGCGTGCGGCTGAATGCGTTTCTCGCCCGTGCGGGCGTCGCGTCGCGTCGGCGTGCGGACGAGCTGATCCTCGATCGGCGGGTGCGCGTGAACGGTGAACCCGGCGAGCTGAACACCGTCGTGGGCGACAGCGACGTCGTCGAGGTCGACGGGCGGCGCGTCGAGAAGCAACCGCTCCACTACGTCCTTCTGAACAAGCCCACGGGTGTCATCACGACGGTGGACGACCCGCACGGTCGTCCGACCGTCGTCGATCTCGTGTCCCACCCGACGCGCATCGTCCCGGTCGGCCGGCTCGACGCGGACACGACAGGCGCGCTTCTTCTCACCAACGACGGCGACCTCGCGAACAGGTTGGCCCACCCGAGCTTCGGCGTCGCGAAGGTGTACGACGTCGAGCTCGACGGCTCACCGTCGCCCGAGGCTCTCGAGACGCTACGGAGAGGAATCGATCTCGAGGACGGCCGAACGGCGCCCGCCGAGGCTCGGATCGTCCGGCGTGGCACGCGCGTCACCCGAATCGAGCTGACCCTGCACGAAGGACGTAGGCATCAGGTGAAGCGCATGTGTGCGGCAGTGGGCCACTCCGTGCGGCACCTCCACAGGAGGCGGTATGCCGGGCTCCGCCTCGTCGGTCTCGAGCCCGGACAGTGGCGAGAGCTCACCCGCGACGAGGTCGCAGAGCTGCGGCGCTCGGTCGGCTTGTAGGCGGGGTCAGACCCGTGGGGTCTGACCCCGGGGCGAAGCCTTGCGGTCGTGCATGGGTCAGACCCGTAGGTCTGACCCCGGACGAAGCCAATGCAGTCGTGCATCGGTCAGACCCGTGGGGTCTGACCCCGGACGAAGCCCATGCGGTCGTACATCGCCTCGAGCGTGGGAGCCGACGCTTCGCGTGCCTTGTCGGCGCCGACCGCAAGGAGGCGGCGCAACTCTCCCTCGTCGGCTCGCAACTCCTCATAGCGGGCTTGAATCGGTGTGAGGAGTGAAACCACAGCCTCACCGACTTCCTCCTTGAACTGCCCATAGCCCGCTCCGTCGTAGCGACCCTCGACGGAGGCGACTGGCTCCCCCGTCGCTACCGACATGATCTCGATGAGATTCGAGATCCCCGGCTTCGTCACCGGGTCGTGCTGGACCTCGCGACCCGAGTCGGTCACGGCCGTCTTGAACTTCTTCCGGATGACGTCGGGCTCGTCGACGATGCGAACGACCCCTTGCGGGTTGCCGGCCGAAGTAGACATGAGCCGCTCCGGCTCCTGCAGATTCTTGATGCGCGCACCCTCCTCCGGGAAGACGCCGTCGGGAACGGTGAACGTCTCGCCATAACGGCCGTTGAATCGATCCGCGATGTCACGGGTCAGCTCCAGATGTTGGCGCTGGTCGTCTCCGATGGGAACGATGTCGGTCTGGTAGAGCAAGATGTCCCCGGCCATCAACACGGGGTAGGTGAAGAGTCCGGCCGACACGAACTCCTGCTCTGCCGACTTGTCCTTGAACTGCGTCATGCGCCGGAGCTCACCGAAGCTCGTGGCGGAGCCCAGTAGCCACGCTGCCTCCGCGTGCGCCGCGACGTGGCTCTGAGCAAAGACGACCGACCGTTCGGGGTCGATTCCGGTGGCGAAGAGAAGTGCAGCGCCCGAAAGCGTCGCTTCGTGAAGTCCCTCGGGTTCGTACGCCGTCGTGATCGAATGGAGGTCGACGATGCAGAAGAACGCCTCGCCTCGTTCCTGGGTCGCGCGGTACTGGCGATAGCCGCCGCTGTAGTTGCCCAGTGTCTTGTCGCCAGAGGCTCGAATTCCGGAGAAGATCCGCATCGCGTGATTGTCGCTGGACCGGCGAGACGGTGTCACCTTTAGATTGACGGTCATGCGCGTCGAGCCGGTGCCCGCCCTCGAGGGGCACGTCGCGGTGCCGGGCGACAAGTCGATCTCGCATCGCGCCGTCCTCGTCGGCGCCCTCTGCGAGGGTGACGTCCGTGTCTTGGGCTTCGGTCGCTCGGCCGACACGGAGGCGACGATCGCCGCGGTGCGGGCGCTCGGTGTGGAGGTCGTCGACGCCGACATCGATGCGCTGCGGGTGTGCGGCGTCGGCCTGCGGGGTCTCACTCAGCCGGCCGGGGAGCTCGACTGCGCAAACGCGGGAACGCTCATGCGGCTGGTCGCGGGGATCCTCGCAGGGCAGCACGGACGCTTCGAGCTCGTCGGCGACGAGTCGCTCTCGGCACGGCCGATGGAGCGCGTCGCCGAGCCGCTCCGGCGAATGGGCGCCCGAGTGGAGACGACCGAAGGCCATGCGCCCATCTCGATCGAGGGGGCGGAGCTCCGCGCGATCGACTACGAGCTCCCGGTGCCCTCCGCGCAGGTGAAGTCCGCGGTGCTGCTCGCCGGTGTCCTGGCCACGGGGACGACCACCGTCGTC
>DATFEK010000035.1:0-3034 GCA_035251305.1 Gaiellaceae bacterium
GTCCTTTCGTATGCCGAGTCTCGAAGGACTCGCTGACGGAATCACTGCGTCACCCCGCGAGCCCGAGCGGCTGTCGACGACGTACTTCGACACCGACGATCTTCGGCTCGCGCGCTGGGGCGTGAGCGTCCGGCATCGGCACGGGGAGGGGTGGACGGTCAAGCTTCAGTCGGAGAGCGACGGAGCGCTGCTCGTGCGGCCCGAGCTCGTCTTCCCGGGCGAGGGGCGGCGACCACCGATTGCCGCCGTCGATCTCGTACGAGGCTTCGTCAGGTCGGCAGAACTTCGCTCCCAAGCACGTCTCCGGACGATTCGGCATCGGGTCGAGCTCCACGACGCAGACGGTGACCTCGTGGCCGACATCGTCGACGACGAGGTCAGCGTGCTCGAGGGACGGCGCCTCGCGACGAGGTTTCGGGAGCTCGAGGTCGAGACGTCCGACTCGACGTCCCCAGTTCTGCTCGACGCGGTCGTGGACCGACTTCGTCAAGCCGGCGCGGGGGCGCCGGATCCAACGCCGAAGTACATCCGGGCGCTGGGGGCGCGAGCCTCGCAAGCGCCCGAGGTCTCCGTAGCGGACCTCGTCTCCGGCGCAACGGCGGGCGACGTCGTTCGCCGCGCGATCGCATCTTCCGTCGTCCGCCTCTTCGAGCACGACCCCATCGTCCGGCTCGACTCCGATCCCGAAGGCGTGCACCAGGCACGCGTCGCAACTCGGCGCCTCCGCTCGGATCTCAGGACGTTTCGCTCTCTGGTCGATCCGGTGTGGGCCACGGCGTTGCGGGACGAGCTCGGATGGCTCGCGGGAACCCTCGGCGCAGTGCGCGACGGGGACGTTCTGCTCGAGCGGATGCGCGATCGGGCAGCAGAGCTCCCGGAGGCGAACGCGCGGGGAGCGGCACGAGTCCTCGAGACGCTGGTCGAGGTGCGAGACACGGCACACGCCGAGCTTCTCGCGAACGTGCGCAGCGAGCGCTACCTCGAGCTTCTCGACCGGCTCGTCGCGGCGGCGAACGCACCGGCGATGCTCCTCGAAGCGGATCTCCCCGCCGCGACTGTCCTCCCACGTCTCGTCCGCAAGCCCTGGCGATCTCTGGCAAGGCGCGTGAAGGGACTGGGCGACGCTCCGACGGACGCGGAGTTGCACGACGTCCGGATCCGAACGAAGCGCATGCGGTACGCGGCCGAGGCGGTCGCACCGCTTCTCGGCAAGGAGGCGCGGAGATTCGCTGCCGCCGCTGCGGACCTGCAGGAGGTGCTCGGCGAGCTGAACGACGCCGTCGTCGCCGAGGCCTGGCTGCGCGACTGGGCCCGCCGAAGTCGTTCGATTCCCGGCGCCTTCGCCGCCGGAGAGCTCGCAGGGCTCGAGCGCGCATCCGGAGAGCAGTGCCGCTCACGTTGGCGCCGCACCTGGCGGACGCTCGCCGCGCCCAAGCTCCGCTCGTGGATGTGATCGACGTCCGTGCGGCGGGCGGTCTCGTCTGCCGGACGGGGGGTGAGGTCGCTGTCGAGATCGTCGTCGTACATCGCCCCGCCTACAGAGACTGGACATTCCCCAAGGGAAAGCTCCACGCGGATGAGACCGAGGAGGAAGCAGCGCTCCGGGAGGTCGAGGAGGAGACGGGTCTACGCTGCCGACTCGATCGAGAGGTCGGAACAACCCGCTACCGCGACTCGCGCGGCCGTTCGAAGACCGTCCGCTACTGGCAGATGACCCCGATCGGAGGTGCGCTCCAGCCGACGAACGAGGTCGACGATGCGCGCTGGGTGTCGATCGACGACGCCCGTGGGCTCCTCACATACGAGCGCGACACGGAGCTCCTCCGACTGCTGCCGGAGACCTAGTGTCGACACGCGTCTATCTCGTGCGGCATGCCAAGGCTAAGAACCGCGCCAAGTGGACCGAGCCGGATCATCTCCGCCCTCTCACAGCGGCCGGATACAAGCAGGCCGCGGCGTTGCCGTCGCACTACGACGCGCAGCCCTTCTCACGCCTTTTCTCGAGTCCGTACGTGCGCTGCGTCGAGACGCTCGAGCCGCTCGCCGACGCGACCGGACTGCCGCTGGAGACCGCCGACGCTCTCGCCGAGGGAGCAACCGGGGGCGACGCGCTCGAGCTCGCACTCGCGCTTGCCGCCGAAGGAGAGGCGGTGTGCTGCACCCACGCCGATGTGATGATCGATGCCGTAGAGGAGCTGGTCGCGGAGGGCGTGCCACTCGACGGTCCTTTCGAGTTCAAGAAAGCGGCGACGTGGATTCTCGAGATCGACGAACGGACATTCGTCAGCGGGCGCTACCTCCCGCCTCCTCCCTCGGAAACTGGGCTAGTGTCCTCGCAGTGAGCTCGGCCGAGGCGAAGAGCGCCGCGAAGACGCCGGTAGCGCAGACGCCGGTAACAGCGGGCGTCGATCTCGGCGGCACGAAGATCCAGACCGTTGTTCTTCGAGACCACGAGGTCGTCGGTAGCAACCGTGTGCTGACCCCGCAGTCCGGAGTGCCCGGAGATGTCGTCGACGCGATCGTGGGAACGATTCGTACGTCGCTCGAGGCCGCGGGGACCGCACTCTCCGACCTGAACGGGGCCGGTATCGGCACTCCGGGTGAGATCGACGCGAACGCCGGCGCCGTGTTGTTGGCGGGGAACGTCCCCGGCTTCTCGGACCGTGTCGAGCTCGGACCGCTCGTCTCGAAACAGCTGAACGGATCGAAGGTCACGGTCGGGAACGACGTGAGTGTCGGCGTCCTCGGCGAGTACACGCGCGGGGCGGGCCGTCCGTACAAGAACCTGCTCGGAGTCTGGGTCGGCACCGGCGTCGGCGGGGGCCTCATCCTGGACGGCGAGCTCCACGACGGCCGCGGCGCGGGCGGCGAGATCGGGCACATGGTGGTCGAGCCCGGAGGGCTGCGGTGTCCATGCGGGCGGAGAGGCTGCCTCGAGGCGTACGCCGGCCGGGCGAGCATGGAGGTACGCGCTCGCAAACTCGTCAAACGCGGCCACAAGACGAGCCTCTTCAGGATCATGGAGAAGCGCGGC
>DATFEK010000075.1:0-8904 GCA_035251305.1 Gaiellaceae bacterium
CCTCGACGACGCTCGATACGGTGGCCCACGGTGGGCACCGGACACCGAGCTCACCGGCGAGCGAGCCGAAGCGCTCCCGATCCTCGGCCAGATCGATCGCCTCGTGAGGCGTGCCGAGAATCCTGTAGCCCGCCTCCTCGAGGTGCGAAGCGAGGCGCAGCGGAGTCTGGCCGCCGAACTGCGTGACGACGCCGACGGGCTGCTCGCGGTCGCACACGGCGAGCACCTCCTCCGGGGAAAGCGGCTCGAAGTAGAGCCGGTCCGAGGTGTCGTAGTCCGTCGAGACCGTCTCGGGGTTGCAGTTCACCATCACGGCCTCGTAGCCGAGCTCACGGAACGTCTGCGCGGCGTGGACGCAGCAGTAGTCGAACTCGATTCCCTGGCCGATGCGATTGGGACCCGAGCCGAGGATGACCACCCGCGGCTTGTCACTTGCCGGAAGCAGCTCGTCCTCCTCGCCCCACGTCGAGTAGAAGTAGTTCGATGCGGCCTCGACCTCGCCCGCGCAGGAGTCGACCCGGCGGAAAGCCGGGCGTACGCCCTGCTCGTGCCGCAGCCGGCGCACTTCCGCGCCGGTGAGACCGCGGGCGACGCCGATCGTGTCGTCCCCCCACCCGGCGCGCTTCGCGCGCGCCAGATCTCCGCTCTCGAGCGCGAGCCGCGCGCTGCCGAGCTGCTCCTTGAACCACGGGTGCAACCCGTCAGGAATGTCGTCCTCGAGGAGGCTCGCCCAGGGCGTCGGTGAGCCCGCCTCGAGCTCGCGCGAGCCGTGTGCCTTCAGGAACGCCTCGGAGAACGTCCGTCCGATCCCCATCGCCTCTCCGACCGACTTCATCTGCGTGCCGAGCGTCTGGTCCGCCCCCGGGAACTTCTCGAAGGCGAATCGCGGGAACTTCACCACGACGTAGTCGAGCGTCGGCTCGAAGCTCGCGGGAGTGGTCCGTGTCAGGTCGTTGGGGATCTCGTCCAGCGTGTAGCCGACGGCGAGCTTGGCGGCGACCTTCGCGATCGGATAGCCGGTCGCCTTCGACGCGAGCGCTGACGAGCGCGAGACGCGCGGATTCATCTCGATGACACGCAGCTCCCCGGTCTCGCGCTCGCGCGCGAACTGGATGTTCGAGCCTCCGGTCTCGACTCCGACCGCACGAATCACCGCTCGTGCCGCGTCCCGAAGCTCCTGGTAGGCCTCGTCGGAGAGCGTCATCTGCGGCGCGACCGTGACCGAGTCGCCGGTGTGCACCCCCATCGGGTCGAGGTTCTCGATCGAGCAGACGACGACGACGTTGTCCGCCCGATCCCGCATCAGCTCGAGCTCGAACTCGTCCCAGCCGCGCACCGACTCCTCCACGAGGACCTGGCCGATCGGCGACTCCCAGAGCCCACGCTCGACCTGGAACTCGAGCACGGCGTGATCCTCCGCAAAGCCGCCACCGTGCCCGCCCAGCGTGAAGGCGGGCCGCACGACTGCCGGAAGCGATACGCCCTCGAGCTCGGCGAGAGTCGTGACGATGCGCGAGGTCGGTACCTGCAGACCGCAGCTGCGAACGGCTCGCCGGAACTCCTCGCGGTCCTCCGCCCGCCGGATGACGTCCACGGGGGCGCCGATCAGCTCCACCCCGACGTCCTCGAGCACCCCCGCCTCCGTGAGCGAGACGGCGAGGTTGAGCGCCGTCTGCCCGCCCAGCGTGGGCAGGAGAGCGTCGGGTCGCTCTCGCGCGAGCACGGACGCGACGCTCTCGAGGTCGAGCGGCTCGATGTAGGTGCGATCGGCGAAGCCCGGGTCGGTCATGATCGTGGCCGGGTTCGAGTTGACGACGACCGTCCGGTAACCCTCCTCCCGCAGCACCTTGAGCGCCTGACAGCCGGCGTAGTCGAACTCGCAGGCCTGGCCGATGACGATCGGCCCGGACCCGATCACGCAGATCGACTCGAGGTCGCGGCGTGCCGGCATCAGGAGCCCCCTCGAAGCTCCTCGACCCAGGACTCGAGGATCGGCCACGCGTCGTGGGGCCCGGGCCCTGCCTCCGGATGGAACTGCACGGACCGTGCGCGCAGGTCGGGGAAGTCGAAGCCCTCGACGGTCCCGTCGTAGAGCGAGACGTACGTGGCTTCGGTCGACTCCGAGGGCCGGACCGCGAAGCCGTGGTTCTGGCTGGTGACGAGCACACGACCCGTCCGCCGTTCGAGCACCGGATGGTTGGCGCCGCGATGGCCGAACGTGAGCTTGAACGTCTCGTGTCCGGCTGCCAGGCCGAGGAGCTGATGACCGAGGCAGATCCCGAGGATCGGAACGCGCCCGAGCAGGCCCCGGACGGCGTCGGTCTCAGTGCGAAGCGGCTCCGGGTCGCCGGGCCCGTTCGAGAGGACGACGCCGTCGAAGCCGGCGAGCTCGTCGGGCGGCGCCGTGTGCGGGAACACGGTGACGGCGGCGCCGGCCAGCACGAGTCGGCGCAGAATCGAGCGCTTCGTGCCGTAGTCGACGACGGCGATACTCGGAGAGCCCGTCTCGCTGAACACGTACGGCTCGCTCGCGGAGACCTGGGCGACGAGCGCCTGACCTTCCATCGGCGGCTGTGCGCGGACCTCCGCGAGCGCGTCTGCGGCCGACGCCTCCGCGTCGTCGGCCACGGCCGCCGCACGCATCGCCCCGCTGTCGCGCAGGCGCAGGACGAGCGCGCGGGTGTCGATCTCCTCGAGTCCGACGAGCCCATGCTCGACGAGCCACTCGGCCCAGTCCCGGCCGCCGAGCTGACGCATGAGCACCGCTTTTGCGTGCGCTCGCGACGACTCGCCGCGCTCGTCGGCGACTCCGTAGTTGCCGACCATGGGCGCCGTGAAGCAGACGAGTTGCTCCGCGTAGCTCGGGTCGGTGACGGTTTCCTGATATCCGGTCATCGCCGTCGTGAACACCGCTTCCCCGAAGGCGACGCCGGGCGCGCCGATCGAGCGTCCGGGATAGACCGTGCCGTCCTCGAGCACGAGATATCCGCTCGTCTCGCTCACAGAGGCCGAGCCTTCGCCCTTGTGGCTCTGAGCCACAAAGTGCGCTCTCCTGCGGCCTTCATGCGACGTATACCTCGCGTCCGTTCGCGATCGTCCGGACGACACGGCCTCGGAGCGTCTCGCCGAGGAGCCACGAGTTGGCAGAGAGCGAGCGGAAGCCCTCCTCGGTCACGCTCCACTCTGCTTCGAGGTCGAGGATGACGAGATTCGCGCGCGCGCCGACGTCGATCTTCGGCTCGTCGAGGCCGAAGACGCGCGCGGGTCCCGACGACATGCGCTCGAGCAGAGTCTCGAGCGAGAGCTCACCGGGAATGACGAGATGCGTGTGGAGCGCCGCGAACGCCGTCTCGAGCCCGGTGACGCCGAACGGAGCCTCCTCGAAGGGGACGTCCTTCTCGTGCCGCGCATGCGGCGCATGATCGGTCGCAACGCACGAGATCGCTCCCCTTCGGAAGGCGTCCCGCAACGCCGCGCGGTCGTGCTCCGACCGCAGCGGTGGGTTCATCTTCACGTTGGGATCGAGCGAGCGCACCGCGTCGTCGGTGAGGACGAGGTGATGCGGCGTCACCTCGCCCGATACCGTGGAACCAGCAGCCAACGCGGCGTCGAGCGCAGCCACCGACTCGCGAGCGGACAGATGCATGAGATGGATGGGTCGCTCCTCGGCGGCGGCGAGCGCAAGGTCGCGCTCGACCATGACGCTCTCCGCGGTCGACGGGCACCCACCGAGGCCGAGCTCGGCGGAGACGTTGCCTTCGTGTGCATGGCCGCCACGCGAGAGCGTGGGCTCCTCGCAATGGAGCGCGAGCGGTCGTCGGGCGAGCGCGCTGTACTGAAGCGCGCGCCGCATCAGCCCGGCGGACTCCACGGGGCGTCCGTCGTCCGTGAACGCAGCCGCTCCCGTGGTCGCGAGCTCCACCATCTCCGTCAGCTCGTCCCCGCGCTGCCCCGTGCTGATGGCGGCCATGAAGCCCGTCGGTATGACTGCCTCCTGGCGCGCACGTTCGACGAGAGCGCCCAGCACGGCTGCCGAATCGACGACCGGATCCGTGTTCGGCATGGCGAGGATCGCGCAGAACCCGCCCGCAGCCGCTGCCGCCGTACCCGACCCCAACGTCTCCTCGTCCTCGCGTCCGGGCGTGCGGAGATGCACGTGCGGATCGACGAACGCAGGTGCGATCACAGCGCGACTCGAGCCTGACGGCTCGATTCGCGTTATGACACCTCGCTCGACGGTGATCGCGAGACACTCGTCGATGCCCTGCGCGGGAGAGACGACGCGTCCCTCGAGCGCGAGCGAGTCGGACTTCCCGTTGCGACTCGCGAGAATCACATCACCTCCGCGTGCACGCGCGTCTGGGTGAGAGCCGCGGTCAGCAGGTCGTAGAGCACCGCCATTCGCACGACGAGTCCCGCTCGCACCTGGTCCGAGACGAGAGCGGCAGCGGAATCGGCAACCCGCGGATCGATCTCCACCCCGCGATTCATCGGCCCCGGATGCATCACCACCTGACCCGAACGAACGCGCTCGGGCGTGATGGCGTAGAGCGCGCTGTACTCGCGGAGCGACGGAATGAAGGCTTCTCCGGGCCTCATCCGCTCGGCCTGCATGCGGAGCACGTAGAGCACATCCGCGTCGCCGATCGCGCCGATGTCCGTCGAAACCTCGCATCCGAGCGCCTCGATCCCGCGCGGGAGCAGTGTCGGCGGCGCGACGAGCAGCGCGTGCGCACCGACGAGGTTCAGGGCCTGAACGAGCGAGCGTGCCACCCGCGAGTGAAGAACGTCGCCGACGATGGCCACGGTGAGCCCCTCGAGCCGGCCGAGCGCCTCACGCATCGCGTACAGGTCGAGCAGCGCCTGTGTCGGATGCTGATGCTTCCCGTCACCGGCGTTGACGACGTGCGCGTCCGTGTACCGCGCGACGAGCGCCGGCGCCCCGATCGACGGATGGCGCACGACGATGACGTCCGGGTCGTAGGCGGCGAGCGTCAGCGCCGTGTCCTTCAGCGACTCGCCCTTGTCCACCGAGGAGCCGGCCGAGCGAACCGACATCGTGTCCGCCGAGAGTCGCTTCGCCGCGAGCTCGAAGCTCGAGAGCGTCCGCGTCGACGACTCGTAGAAGAGATTCACGACGGTTCTCCCGCGCAAGGTGGGGAGCTTCTTGACTTCGCGGTCGAGAGTCGTTGCGAGCGAGCAAGCCGTGTCGAGAATGCGCTCGACGTCGGCGCGCTCGAGGTCACCGATCGACAGGAGGTGGCGCCGGGCCGGCGCGGGGAGCCGAAGCTCAGACATGCTCGCCGTCCTCGCTCCCGGGTACCAGGAGCACGCCGTCTCGCTCGTCGATCTCGAGGAGCTCGACCTGGACACGCTCGCCACGGCCCGTCGGAAGGTTCTTGCCCACGTAGTCGGGGCGAATCGGAAGCTCACGATGCCCCCGGTCCACGAGCACCGCGAGCTGCACGCGGGCCGGGCGGCCGAACTCCAAGAGGGCGTCGATCGCGGCACGAATCGTGCGTCCCGTGTAGAGCACGTCGTCCACGAGCACGACCGTCATCCCCTCGATCGCGAACGAGATGCTCGTCGCCCGCACGACCGGCTGACGATCGGGCACCCTTCCCCCGTCGCGGACGTGCACGTCGTCTCGGTGGAACGTGATGTCGAGCGCGCCGACGGGGAGTGCGACACCGCTGCGCTCCTCGACCAGGTGCCGGAGCCTCGACGCGAGCGGCACGCCACGCGTCTGGATCCCGACGAGCGCGACGCGCGAGAGGCCCGGTCCGTGGGGCACGTCGTTCCGCTCGATCAGCTCGTGAGCGATGCGAGAGAGGGACTTCGAGATCGCGTCGGCGTCGAGCAGGCGCTTCGCCGAGGCGTGATCCGGGACGTGCGTCGTCAAGCTCACTCCTTTCCGGCCTCACTGGACCGGGTTAAAGGACGCGACCAGTCTAGCGGGAAGCAGTGACGACCTCCGTGCGCCGTGCTCGCGAGGCGACCGCCTCCAGAGATCTCGCGAGGCCCTACTCCTCCTCGTCCTCCATCTCGGCGAGTGCCTCGATCGCTTCCCGCGCTTCCTCGATGTCGGACTCCGCGACGAGCACCTTGAGCGGCGGGTCGTCGAGAGCGTCCACATCGTGCTCGACGGCCGGCTCGAGCTCGGCCTCGATTCCCGCTGCCGAGAGAAGCTCCTGAAGCTGCTCTCCCTCGGCGACGTCCCCAGCGATCGCCACCTGTACGAGCCGTGTCACGTCTCCCCGGACCCTACAACAGCTCGGCTCGACCGGGCTCCCGCGCGAACAAGCTCGGGTGGGCCCCGCTCGGGGAACGGGATGTCGACGATGTCGAAGTCGCGCGGCACGACCGTCACGGGGAAGAGCTCGCGGGCCTCCTCGACCACCTGGTGGCCGAAGTAGCGAGTCGACAGGTGTGTGAGCGCGAGCATGCGCACTCCCGCCTCGCGGGCGACGAGCGCCGCCTCGCCGGCAGTCGAGTGGAGCGTTTCGCGCGCCCGCTCGAGCTCGTCCGAGAGGAACGTCGCCTCGTGGACGAGCACATCGGCACCTGCCGACGCCTCGACGACCGACGCCGCCGGCCGCGTATCCCCGCTCAAGACGAGCTTCCTTCCCGGGCGAGCGGGCCCGAGCACCTGTGCGGATGTCACCTCCTGTCCGTCGGCCAGGACCACGCTCTCGCCACGCTGGAGGCGCCCTCGCTCAGGACCGTCGGGAACGCCGAGCGACGCGGCGGTCTCGACGTCGAAACGGCCCGGGCGCTCGCTCTCGACGATCGCGTAGCCGATTGCCGACACGCCGTGCTCGACCGGGAAGGTGTCGATCCGGTAGCCGGCGCGCTCGAGGACCGCGCCGGCCTCGAGCTCGATGGGCTCGACCGCGTACGAGAGGCGACCGACGATGCGGCGAAGCCCCGACAGGAGCTCCCGCAGGCCGCTCGGCCCGTAGACGCGAAGCGGTAGCTCGCGCCCACGCAGCGAGTAGGTCTTGAGCATCCCGGGAAGGCCGAGGTAGTGGTCGGCGTGGAAGTGCGTAAGGAAGACCTCCTCGAGCTCCTGGAGGCCGATGTCCGACCGCAGGAGTTGGCGCTGTGTCCCTTCTGCGCAGTCGAAAAGGAGCCTGTCCCCGCCGCGCCGGACGAGCGTGGCGGACAATGCGCGCTTGGCCGTCGGCATGGAGCCGGACGTCCCGAGAAAGACGACGTCGAGCTCCACGGCGCCGGATTCTAGTCGCGCCCTCGAAATCGACCCTCGCGGCGCTCGTCGAGCGGAATCGCGTCAGGCACGTTCGAAGGCGAGGTCCGTGTAGACCATCTCGCCTTTGAACTTCTTCGCCGCCTGATCCCACGGAAAGAAGATCGCGTTTCGCCACTCGAGCCGCTCCCCCGTCGGCTCGTGCTCGAGCCACTTCGCCTCGTGCGTCGCAGTGACGCACGCCTCCTCGCAGACGCCCTGCGGGCCGATCACGATGTACTCGAGATCGAAGTGAATGTCGGGGAACGCCGTCAGCAGCTCGGTGTAGAAGCGAGCCGCGCCGTCGTGGCCCTCCCAGCGCGCGCCGGTACCCATCACCTCGTACACGCAGTCCTCGGTCAGCGTCGAGATCAACCCGGGGAGGTCACGGTTGTCCTCGGCGATCGAGTGCGCCTTCCAGAGCTCGCGGATCTCGGTGTACTCGTCGACGTCGACGGGCCGCCGAAGCAGCTCCAGAATCCGGTCCGAGGCCATGCGGCGGTTTCTATCACCGCTCACGACCCGCGCGGCGTTCCTATGGAAGGAGCAACCGCTGCCCCGGGACGATCGTCGCGCTCTCGAGACCGTTTCCGCTCTCGAGCCTCCACGCGCCTTCGCGCGGATCGCCGCCGTAGCTCTCCACCGCGATCGACCACAGGGTCTCTCCCTGCTGGACGACGTGGTAGCGCGGCTGCGGGCCTGCGCCCGTGTCACGCACGAGCACGGCCCACATGACCGCTGCCACGAGCATCACGACGACGATGCGACCGAACATATGTTCGCAGTATGAGCGAACATATGTTCGCTGTCAAGATCAGCGAGTGAGCGTCGCCTTCTGAACGACGAGCGTTCGCCGAGTCAGGTTGGCCACGGCCGCGAGCTCCACCGTCACCTCCACTGGGCCGCGAGCCCTGGCGGGCGCCTGCACGGCGACGTTCGCGGGGCGCAGTCCTCTGATCTGGGCCGCGCGGCAGCGAGGTCGGGTCTCGATGATGAACACCCCGTCGAGGTCCCGCACACACACGCGCGCGCGAGCGTCCTCGCCCGCTGCAATGCGTGCAGTCACTGCCGAGGCGAGCGCACCGACGGCCACAGCCGCTCCCACGACCTCTTCGCCGGGCGTCCATTCGGTCACGGCTCCGGCACAGCCGTTCTGCACCTCGGCGATCGCCGCCTGTACCGCGGCGACGGCCGGTCTCGCGGAGCCGTCCGCCCGGCGAAGTCCCGCCTGAAACCCGGTCCGTAGGCCGTCGTCCTGGAACCCGAAGAAGCTGACTTCGGCGATGTCGCGGTCGCAGGCCGCCTGGCGGATCAGCCGGCCGTAGATGGAGGCCTGAGTCGTTTCGTCGGTCACCGGGACGTTCTCGAGACCGCGGTAGCCCCGACGCCCCGATGTGTCGACCTGCCAGCCCACCTCGTCGAGATGGAGCCGCAGGCCGTCGACCGTGGTCGGCTGTGCGGTCCCGTGAAACGCATCCCACAACGCCTGCTTCATGCGGTCGAGGTTGACGAATCCCGCGTTCGGCCACGCGTATCCGCGCTCGAGGGGGTCGGTCGCCTCGTTGGGATACGGGTGGAAGCTGAACGCGTCCATGAGAGGGCGCGTCCGACCGCTCTTGCGATACCAGTTGCCGAGCGCTCGCAGGAAGCGAATCGGC
>DATFEK010000081.1:0-3310 GCA_035251305.1 Gaiellaceae bacterium
CAGGCGTGTTCTCGCGGAGGGACTCATGGACGCAGGCTTTCCTCTGCGCATCAGCGCGGGGGTCTCGACGTATCCGTTCGACGGAGCCGGCTCGACGGCGCTTCTACGTGCGGCCGATCAGGCGCTCTACGCTGCGAAGAACGGTGGGAAGGATCGCGTGGCCTCGTTTCGAGACGTCGCTTTGGCTCCACCAGGTGCTTCGGCAGGCCGTGGTCTGAAGCTGGTCGAGATCCGACGCCGTGGTCGAAGCGACGGGTCCGGGTCGGTGCTGGCCGACGCCCTCGCTGCATCCGGGGTCCTCGAAGCCGAGCGGAGCGTCGAGGCGGTCTGCAATCGTCTCTGCAAGGTGCTCGTGTTCGTCGTCGGCGCCACCGCCTGCTCGGCCTCCCGCGTCGTGGGCGACTTCGTCGTCGACGCAACGGACCACGCCCTACGCGACGTGTCGCTCGGTGACGAGGCGGCGTATCGGATCGACGACTTTCCACTCACCGCCGAAGTCCTTCGCTCGGGCAGGCCGCGCGCGATCTCGTTCGCCGACGGCGACGTCGAGCCTGCGGAGGCCTTCATCCTCCGCGAGCTCGGGATGAATGCGTTGCTACTGCTTCCTCTTCAGGTCTCCGGACGCCCGTGGGGGCTCGTCGAGCTCTATGAAATGCGTCTCCGGAGCTTCACCGACGACGAGGTGGCCGTGGCCGAGTTCCTCACCGCCCAGGCCGCGCGCCGACTCGAGGTCATCGACGTCTCTGGCGAGCCGAGCGCGCGTCCCCGCGTCTACGAGCTGCCGGAAGACGAGGGACCGCCGGCTCGGCGGATGAGGTAGGCGCAGCGACGAGAATCGGCGGGCAGCGGGGAGGGCCCCGTGCGCGCGACGACGTACTCGTCGCCGTCGAGCTCGAGCGTGTTTCCGCGGGCAAGCTCTCGGCCGCCTATCTCGAGAATCCGGTACTCCGCTCCGGGCACCACGGCGAGCTCGACGGCGCGGGCGGCACTCGACGGCTCGGTGCTCCGCACTGTGTCCGCATGTTCCAGGCGAGACTCGAGCTCGGCGACGCGTTCCTCTCTCGCGGCGAGGTCGCGCTCGCGTCGTTCGACCGCGGCGCGCATGAGCTCCACGGCGCCCAGCTCGCTACGTCGTCGTGCAAGATCGGCCTCGGCCTCGGCAAGGCGAGCTTCGCGCTCCGTGAAATCACGCAGGAAGTCGGTGAGCTCGGCCTCACGCGCCTCGAGATCGGAGTTACCGAGCCTTAGCATCCGCTCGACCGCAGTGCGTGAGTCGCGCAGGAGCTCCTCGCGGCGCTCGAGGTCGGCGATGGACGCATCGAAGCGTGCCGCGTGCTCGTCGAGCTCGCGACGCCGTTCCGCGAGCAGCTCTTCGAGCCGTTCCTCCGGAGTGGGGCCCGGGGTGAAGACTCTCCGAACGAGCCCTCCGAGCCCTTCGGGTGGATCGGATGTCGATTCGCGGTCGGCGGAGTGGCGATGGTCGGGGTTCGTCACGGTATGTACTCCGGCGCGGGAGGCGATGCCGGCGAACCGATCCTAAGCCGTCGAGTTCGGAACCGTCCGCCGGCGAAACGCGAGTTCGGCGAGCCCGCTGGGATTCCTGCCCTCGAAGCCCTTCGCCGGAGGATCAAGATTCGCGCCGCCGAGACCGATATAAATGCATCATGGATGCGAACGGTGCCAGACTCCTGGCGGCGCGGATCCGCGCGGGGGTCGCCATCGGAGCGAGAGTCGAGCTCGTGCAGGACGCGAGCGACGACTCCGGGTTGTGTAAAGGGGATCGCGGCGTCGTCGACAAGATCGACGAGCGTGGATACGTCTTCGTGCGCTGGGACCGCGGATTCGCCTCGGAGATCGACCCCACGAGCACGCCGATCCACCCGCTGGCCGCGTAGCGCATGCTCTGACCGGCGGGCGGGTGCCTGTCGCGCTCGGCGTCGCATGGCTCGAACCTCGATGGGCAGGTGCGCGATCACGTGATCTCCCTCGAACGAGGGGAGCCGGGGGTGTCTACGACTGAGCTTTCGGCCCATTGGCGTGGCCGGTCGTCTTCTCGGGCTTGTCCGCTGAGCCGCTCGAGGAAGACTGGGACGTGCTCTTCTTCGCGGCATTCTGGCCAGCGCTCGCCTTCAGCTTCGGCTTGGTGTCCTTCTTGACGGCGGGCCCGGGCGCCGTGGAGCTCTCGGGCTCGGTGGTGCGCTTCGCTTGGCCCGGCGCGGTGGCTCGTGCCGTGGCGGCACGAGCGGACTGCGCTTGCTTGCGTAGCTTCGCGGCGCGGGCCCGGGCCTTCGCCGCGCGGACGCGTTCCTTCGCCTCCAGCCGCTTGGCCTGTCCGGGCGCAGCGGCTTTCCCGCGCGCGACTCCGTTCCCCGGGACCAGCACACCGCGCGGAGCGACCTGCCCGAGGCGTTCGCCGGGCTTCCCCGACGCTGCCGGACGCTTGCTCGCCGGCTTCGAGTCGGTCGGCGAGGAGCCGACGACCGCGACGCCGCCGGTCAAGGATGCCGCCGTGACGACGGCTGCAGCTTTCACGGCGATCCCCCCGGCGAAGATTCCACCGCCCGTTGCGCCACTCGTGGCAACCGTCGTCGCACCGACCGCCGCCACGCCGCTCGCCGCAGCCGGCATCGTGGCTGCCGTTGCCGTCCCCTCGAACCCCTTGAAGAACGTGAGAGAGAGGGGAATGGGGACGAGCATGAGGCCCTTCAGCGCACGCCGGTTCCGCTGCTGCAGGCTGGCGAAGCGCGCGCAGTCCGGGCACTCGGACAGATGATCCCGCAGCCGTCGCCGCTCCTTGCGGCCGAGCTTCCCGTCCGCAGCGCGCGAGATCGCCAGCTGCGCCTCGGTGCAGGTGAGCTGGTGCTCGAGCTCCTCGGCGAGGGAGCGTCGTGCCCTGAAGAGCAACGTCTCGAGCGCTGACGTGGTCACATCCAGGATCTGCGCGATCTCTGCGTACGAGCGACCCTCGAACTCACGGAGCACGATCGCCTGGCGCTGTTGCGGGGGGATCTTCGAGAGCGCAACGAGGAGCTCTCCGACGCTCGGTCCGCCGTCGTCTTCGACTCCGCTTTCCGCGGTTTCCTCGATGAACTCGACCTGTCTCGGACGGGTCTGCTCCTGGCGGAAGCGCTGCTTGATCGAATTGCTCGCGATCGTCAGGAGCCAGTTGAGCGGCTTGCGTGGGCGAACGCCCTGTTCGAGAGAGCGGTACGCGTTCAGGAACGTCGTCTGCGTGACGTCCTCGGCGTCCGCATGGTTGCCGAGAACCGCGAGCGCGTAGCGATAGATCTCGCCGCCGTGCTTCCGGTAG
>DATFEK010000097.1:0-5087 GCA_035251305.1 Gaiellaceae bacterium
CGGACGGTTCGTCGTTCGGGGAACGCTCGACCCAGAGTTGCGCGCGCGTGTGCTCGCCCAACGTGCAATGCGCCCCCAGCCCTTCCGCGACGAGAAGGCGCTTGCGTCGTGGAACGGTCTCGCGCTCGCGGCGCTCGCGGAGTCGGCGTACCGGCTCGAGCGAATCGATTGGCTCGACGCCGCGCGGAGCGTCGGGGAGTTCGTGCTGGGGCCGCTCTCTGCCGAGGACGGGCGGCTTCTCCGCTCGAGCCGCGACGGCCGGGCCGGCGGCGCCGCGTTTCTCGACGACTACGCCAACGTCGCGCACGGCCTCATGGAGCTGCACGTCGCGACGGGCGAGCTGCGCTGGCTGGCCGAGGCCCGGAGGCTTGCGCTCCTCGCGATCGAGCTCTTCGAAGACGCCGAGCACGGCGGCTTCTTCCTCTCGGGTGCGGACGGAGACGACCGCGTGCCGCGCACGAAAGAGCTCCAGGATACGCCGATCCCTTCGGGAAACTCGATGCTCGCGCTCGTCCTGCTGCGGCTCGCTCGCATCTGGGGCGACGACGAGCTCGAACGGCGTGCGGTGTCGGTGTTCCGCCTCGTCGAGCCCGCCCTGAGACGGGCGCCCGGCGCATTCGCCTGGGCGCTCTGCGGGCTCGATCTCTGGTTCAGCCCGCCACGGGAGATTGCCATCGTCGGCGCAGTCGACTCACCGGTCGCCCGCGCGGCGCTCGCTCCCTTCCAGCCGAATGCCGTCGTCGCCGTCGGTCCGTCGGAGGAGGTCCCGCTCCTGGCCGGCAAGGGCCTCGTCGACGGTCAGGCGGCTGTCTACATGTGCGAGCGCTTCGCCTGCCGCGCTCCGGTGACGGACGTAGTCGAGCTGGCCGCCTTGACGAGCCAGCGCTGACCGGCGAACGTCTGCTCCCACTGGTCAGGTAGCGTCCTGCGGATGACGACGACGGAGCTGACGGGTGCGGAGGACGTCGCATGGGACCTCTCCGACCTGTACGAGAGCGGCGACGACCCTCGCATCGAGCAGCACGTCCAGGAGGTCGAAGAGGCCGCCGCGGCCTTTCGTGAGCGGTACTACGGCCGGGTTGCGGAGCTGAGCGCGGACGAGCTCGTCGAGGCGATCGACGAGCGCGAGCGAATCGAGTCGATCTTCACCCGCGCGATCTACTTCGCGCACCTTCGGTTCTCGACCGACATGGCCGACGCGCCACGCGGTGCGCTTCTCGCCCGCCTCACCGAGAAAGGTGCTGTCGTGGATACGCAGCTCCTGTTCTTCGGGTTGGAGCTCGCCGATCTCGACGACGCTGCGGCATCCGCGCTCCTCGCCGATCCGGCGCTCGCGCGCTGGGAGCACTGGCTGCGCTCGGTCCGGAAGTTCCGGCCGTACATCCTCACGGAGCCCGAGGAGAAGATCATCACCGAGAAGTCGGTCTCAGGAGTCAGTGCGTGGGACCGGCTGTACGACGAGCTGCTGGGTGCGCTGAGGGTCGACCTGGACGGGACCGAGATCAGCTTCGAGGAGGCGATGGCAAAGCTCTACTCGGGCGACCGGGACGAGCGGCGGCGGGCGTCCGAGGCGGTGACGGTGGCGCTCGAACCGGGCCTGCGAACGCGCACGTTCATCTTCAACACGATCGTCCTCGACAAGTCGGTCGAAGACCGTCTGCGGGGCTACGAGACCTGGCTTTCGGCCCGCAACCTGCGAAACGACACCACTGACGAGGCCGTGCAAGCGCTGATCGACGCCGCGGTCTCGCGCTACGACGTGGTTAAGCGCTACTACGAGCTCAAGGCTCGGCTGCTGGGTCTCGACCGGTTGGCGTTCTACGACCGGATGGCGCCGATCGCCGAGGACCCGACGAAGTCTTCCTGGGACGAGGCCCGGCAGATCGTCCTCGACGCGTACGGCGACTTCTCGAGCGACGTCGGAGACATCCTCGGGCGCTTCTTCCGCGAGAGCTGGATCGACGCGCCGGTGCGCGAGAACAAGCGTCCCGGAGCGTACTGCGCAACGAACGTCCCGGACGTGCACCCGTACGTCTTCATGAACTTCACGGGTGACCGCCGCTCCATACTCACGTTGGCGCACGAGCTCGGTCACGGTCTGCACGGATACCTCGCCCAGCCGCTCGGGCTGTTCAACGCGAACACTCCGCTGACGACGGCCGAGACAGCGTCGGTGTTCGGCGAGGCGCTCACCTTCAAGCGGCTGCTCGCCATCGAGGAGGATCCGAGCCGAAGGCTCAACCTGCTGGCCGGGCGGATCGAGGATTCGATCGCGACGGTGTTCAGGCAGATATCCATGAACCGGTTCGAGGACGCGGTCCATACGACGCGACGCGAAGAGGGCGAGCTATCGATGGAGATGCTCGAGGAGCTCTGGCTCGGGATGCAGAAGCAGATGTTCGGCGACTCGGTCGACATCGACGGCTATGGCTCGTGGTGGAGCTACATCCCGCACTTCATGGGCTCGCCCGGGTACGTCTACGCATACGCGTACGGCTTCCTGTTCGCGCTCTCGATCTTTCGGAAGTACGAGCTCGAGGGTGAGGCCATGGTGGAGCCGTACCTCGAAGTCCTCCGGGCCGGAGGGTCGAAACCGCCCGAGGAGCTCGCCGAGATCGTCGGCCTCGATCTCACGGACCCGGGTATCTGGGCGAGCGGAATCGAAGCGCTCGCCGCCGAGCTCGACGAGGCGGAGGCGCTCGCGGCCGACATCGGGCTCGGGTAGCACCGGCCGGACTGGTGAAAATCTGGCGTCGCGCCCGCGCCGACGCTACCCTCGCACCGGCAGGCAGGAGTCGGAGACGTCTACAAGGAGGAGTCGGTGCGAAAGCTCATTGTGGCTGCGATCGTCATGGCGGCGACGCTCGCTCTCACGGTACCCGGTGCCTTCGGCGGCGCGGAGCAGACACCGGGCATTACAGGCAGGACGATTACCATCGGCGCGACGCTCCCGCTCACAGGGACCGCTGCCCCGTACGCCCCGATCGTGCTCGGGCTGAAGACGTACTTCACATGGGTCAACGCCCGCCGAGGACCAGACCGGAAGCGGGGCATCATGGGCCGTCAGATCGTCTACAAGGTCTACGACGACGCCTACAACCCGGCGAACACGACTCAGCTCACCCGTAGGCTCGTCGAGCAGGACAAGGTCTTCGCAGTGGTCGGCCAGCTCGGAACCGAGCCCGTACAAGCCGTACGCCCGTACCTGAACCAGCGAAGGGTGCCGCAGGTGCTGGTGGCCACCGGTGCGTCGTACTGGGGTACGCAGTACAGGGAGTTCCCCTGGACGATCGGCTTCCAGCCCGACTACGTCGCCGAGGGCCGGCTCTACGGCCTCCACATCAAGGCGAATCAGCGCGGGAAGAAGATCGCGATCCTCTACCAGAACGACGACTACGGCAAGGACTACCTCTATGGAGTCCGCTCCGCCCTCGGCAAGGCGTACGCGGACGCCAACCTCGTCGCCGAGGAGGCGTACGAGACGGGCGCCCCGACCATTCAGTCACAGATGGCGAAGATCAGGGCCTCGGGCGCCGAGGTGTTCGTGATCCTCGCCCTCCCCGGTCAAACGATCCAGGCGTACGCATTCGGCAAGGCGCTCGGGTTCAACCCCGATCAGATCTACGTCAACTCGGTCGGCGCGACCGCCGCGTTCCTGAACATCGCCGTGCAGCGCGCCGGAGCCGACTACGTCAACGGGTCTATTACGCAGAACTACCTGAAGGATCCGTCGAATCCGGCTCAAGCAAACGACGCTGCGATCCGGGAATACCGGCGCATCATGGAGAAGTATTCTCCGTCGGCGAACGCGTCGAACCAGCTCTACGTCTACGGGTTCGCTTTGGCTGAGACGTTCGTCCAGGCGATGTACAAGGCCGGGAAGAACCCGACTCGGGCGAGTCTGATGAACGCGCTCCTGAGCCTGAACTCGACGAATCGCTTCGCGCTCCCGGGCGTGAGGATGAAGACGAGCAAGAGCGACCACTTCATCATCAGCCAGATGCGGCTCCAGCGGTTCAACAACGGCTCCTGGACACTGTTCGGCCCGCTCGTCGAGGGCCGCCCCGGGCGACCGTAATCACCTCGACCTCTCGTAGGGGCCGGGATCTTCCCGGCCCCTACGCGTTTCGGACGCGGTACTGCTCCCAGTAGCGCTCCATCGTCGTCTGGCGATGGGAGAGATGCAGGAGGTCGTACGCGGCGACGTTGACCGCGCGCACGATCCACTCGCCGCCGTCACCGAGATCGAGCACGTTGACGCACGCGGGCGCCTGCTCGAAGTGGCCGAGGAACATGCGCTCGCCAGTGAGCGCGTACGACAGGATCGCTCGGTTCACGCCGCCATGGAGCACGGCGAGCGCTGTGTGCCAGCCGTCGTCGGCGACGAAGCGCTCGAGTGCCGGCAGCACGCGGTCGAAGAGCTCTCCGATGGACTCGCCCCGGAGAAAGCGGGTCTCGTTCGGGATGACGCCTCGAAATGCGTGCACGAACTCGTGCTGCAGCGCCTCCGCGGGGATCTCCGAGAGGCGGCCGCCCTGAATCTCGCGAAGCTCGGGCCACGCTTCCGCCTTGTGGCTCTGAGCCACTATCCGTGCGGTCTCGAGCGTTCGCGGGAGCCCGCTCGTGAGCACCCGGTCGATGTCGAGGCCGGCGAGCGCCTCCGCCACGGCCTGCGCCTGTGCGACGCCCTCCTCGTTCAGGGGCACCTCGGAAGGGTTCACGGGCAGTCCGTCGTCGCTGAAGTAGGAGACCTCGGCGTGGCGCATCAGGTACAGCCGGCGGCGCATAGGCATCAGGAGAGCTTGGCGAAACAGGCCCTGTGCCGCTGGGGGAGCGCTGGATCACCGCGATGCGTCGTCCTCGGTCGCGCCCATATTCACCAATATGGGCGCTCCCTGCGTCCTTGCCTCGCGGCGACCAGCGGCACCCCAGCGACGAGGCCCATACCGCCAAACTCTCCTACTAGGATCGCACGATGCCGTCGGGCGACATCGTCGAGACCGAGGCGGCCGCGGAAGGCCTGACGAGGCCCCCGTTGCTCGTCCTCGACCGCGTGCGTTCGTTCCTCGACGAGCACGGCCTGGGCT
>DATFEK010000116.1:0-2948 GCA_035251305.1 Gaiellaceae bacterium
CCAAGAGGAGCGGGGGCTCGAGGCGGGCGGGCTGAGCTGACGCAATGCTGAACGGAGAAGGCCCGCCGGAGCGGGCCTTCCTTTCAAGCGGCTCGATAGGCCGTGCGCTACTTGGTGATCGTGATCGACGCCGTCTTGGTCAATCGTGTGGTCACTCGCTATCGGTCCGTGCGCAACGCTCCAACGCAAGGTCCGGCTACCGTCAGTTGCCGATCGTCGATGCCCCGGCATCGTTGTACGTGATCTCTGTCATTATGCGGCAGCTTCCGTTGCTGGCATCGGTGGTTCCAGCCTGTCGTCCGACGAGGACGCCGAACTTGACCGTCGCTCCCGGGTCGAGGAGGAGGAGCGTCGAGCTGTTGGCGTGACCCCATGCTCCAGCGAGGTCTGCGCTGGATCGAGCCGCGAAGCCGCTTGGAAGGGTATTCCAGGTCGCCCCGCCGTCAAAGCTGAAGGCGCTGTTGACGGTGAACGCCATCAGCGACGAAGCACCGGCTTCGAGTGAGACCCACGAATCCACCCGTGCGGTCGTTGCGACAGCCGACGTGAAGCTCCCCGTCTGGCAGAGGACCGGATTCGTGTCGATATCGACCATTCCCGTACCGGAGGCACCCGAGCCCGCGGTTCGGAACACCGGAGTCAGCGCTCGCAACGTGCGGGCGATGAACGATGCCATCTGATCGCGTTGGACGGCTTGTGTCGGGCAGTAGAGGCCGGGGCCGCAGCCGCCTGTAACGCCGACACGGGCTATGGTGCTGATGTCGTTGTGGTGCGGGCTTGCGGTAGGGACGTCTGTGAACTGGTGATTCGCCCACGCTGCCGGAACGAGCGCTATGGCGAGCGCTCCCGCTACGAGGAATAGTCGTGTGGACCGGCGACGCGGAAGCCTGCGGTGGCGCGCCTGTCGGGTCCCATCGGGATCGTTCATATCGCTCCTTTTCCAGTTGCGGCAGCGCACGCGCGCTCCCTATGCCCGGAAGCAAGGAAGCACGCCGCAGAGGGCCTACCCAACCTCGATGGTGACTTGCGCCGGTCGGCGCGGGACCCTACGGGTATCAGAGGGGCGTCAACGTTAAGTTAGTCCGACCGTGAGGTCTTTAGTGCGCCGTGGAAAGGCACGCCGAGGCTCCAGCACTTCGCGGAGATCACCGCAGGGTCTCGCCGAGGGTGAGCCCTGAGTGCGAGCTAGCCCGGCCCCCGGCCACGTCGTTGGAAGCTGAGATGCGTCGGTTCGGTCGAGGAGTGACCCCAACACCGTCGCGAGACCGTAGCGCGCTCGCTGTCAGGTGACCCGGGCCGCACTCGGGGTCTATTCGGGGATCCGCAGGACGACCTTGCCGAACTGCGCACCCGACTCGAGGCGCTCGTGCGCTCGAGCCGCGTCCGCCAGCGGATACACGCCGTCCACGTGCACGCGCGCCCGTCCCGACCGCACGAGCTCGTACGCGCCCTCGAAGTCGCTTGGGAGACCCATGGTCGAGCCGTAGACGACGAGCTGCTTCCACCAGAGTCGATACAACCGCGCGGGCGGGCTGTGGCCCGAGGTTGCGCCGCATACGACGACGCGTCCCTCTTGAGCCGCGGCAGCGAGCGAGCGTTCCCAGGTGGCTTCACCGACGGTCTCGACCACGATGTCCGCCCCGCGGCCGTCCGTGGCTTCTTTCACCGCCTTGACGACGTCGTCGGCCGAGTGGCTCACCGCGACGTCGGCTCCGAGCTCGCGCGCACGCGTGAGCTTCTCACTGCTCGACGACGTCACGATCGTCCGCGCTCCGAGCGCCCGGCAGATCTCGAACGCGGCAAGCGCCACGCCGCCTCCGATTCCCCAGATGAGCACCCACTCGCCTTCGCGAACGGCCGCCTTCGTCACGAGCATGCGATACGCGGTCTCGAAGGTCAGCGGAAACGCCGCGCCTTCCTCGAACGACACGCTTTCTGCCAGCGGGTAGAGCTGACCGGCTGGAAGCGCCTTCAGCTCGCAGTGTGTTCCGTCGGTGTGCTCGCCGATGACGGTGATTCGCCCGTCGTGGGGGATTCCCGGATTCACGACGACGCGATCGCCGACAGCGAAGCCGTCCACGCTCTCCCCCAGACCGGCAACGATCCCGGCTCCGTCCGCCCCCAGGATCCGCGGCTTGGGTACGGACGGAAGGCCCTTTCGAACCCATACATCGAGGTGGTTGAGCGCTGCCG
Organism: Gaiellaceae bacterium; assembly: GCA_035251305.1. Classification (GTDB taxonomy): domain Bacteria; phylum Actinomycetota; class Thermoleophilia; order Gaiellales; family Gaiellaceae; genus GMQP-bins7. The sequence goes on from DATFEK010000116.1 coordinate 2,194, forward strand.
CACGCATTGCGACGAGGACCTCGCCGGGGCCGGGCTCGGGGTCTGGGACATCCTCGTACCGAAGTACCTCCGGCCCGCCGTCCTCGTGTATGCGAACAGCCTTCACGAGGCAGAATCCTCGCATGACGGGCGCCGAGCTGAGTCGGCTGGCAGCGGAGTTCGGATTGGACGTCGTCGGCGCGGCGCCCGCGGAGCCCTACGCCGACACGGAGCAGCATATCCGCGACCGTCGCGCGCGGGGGCTCTTCGCTGACATGCGCTTCACGATGGCGCGACCGGAGGTCTCCTGTCACCCCGAGCGCATCCTGGACGGTGCTCGAACTGTGGTCGCGGCCGCGCTCTGTTACTTCGCGAACGGCACCGAGCCGGGCACCGACGAGGGTCGCCTGCCCCGCTACACCTGGCGCGACGAGTACGCATTGCTACGCGAGCGGCTCGAGCAGCTCGGACGCGCGCTCGGCGGCTCGTACCGCGTCCTCGTCGACGAGAACGACCACGTCGACCGTGAAGCTGCCGTTCGTGGAGGCATCGCGTTCTACGGGAAGAACACGATGGCGATCACCCGGCGCCACGGGTCCTGGGTCGTCCTCGGGGCGCTCGTCACGGACGTCGAGATCGAGCCGTCTCCGGCTCTCGAGCTCGACTGCGGCTCGTGTCGTCTCTGCATCGACGCTTGCCCGACCGGCGCGCTCGACGAGCCGGGTGTGCTCGACGCGACGAAGTGCCTCTCGTACTGGACCCAGGCGCCGGCTGCC
>DATFEK010000122.1:0-5272 GCA_035251305.1 Gaiellaceae bacterium
CGCGTTTCTCACAGCGGCTTCTGTCTCGTACGTCGCCGGCTTCGAAATGCTCGGCGCAGCGCTCGGCGGCATCGTCGCCCTACTCGCACTCCTGGCGGGTGCGACAGGTTTTTGCGCCGGGTGCGAGGCCTACAAGCTCGGGTACGTGCTCACGGGAAGGCGTTTCGTCGCCTGCCCACTGCCGCCCCGGCCGGACTCCGGGCCCGAGCGGGCGTAGCGCTCACCACGCACCGGGCCTCGTCCGTGGCTGCAGACTGGCAAGTTACAAGTTGTAACTTGCTGTCGACGTGGCTCGCGTCTTCTGGCTCATCGTCAAGTTACAAGTTGTAACTTGCGTTCTCGTCCCGGTCGCGGGTGGAGCGCCGGAGTCGACCAGTCCGCCACTCGCAAAGCTCCTCACGCGGCACATCCCGATCCTCGTTCTTCACCCCGCCGAGCGCTTCCTGCCGGTCCCGGTCGACGGTTTCCTCGCGGACTCGGATCTTCAGCAGAGGACCGCAGATGGCTGGGAGAAGGTCGACGGGCCTCTCCCGACGGGCGCGGCCGATTTCAGACTGGACCAGCGCGTCTGCCGGTCGATCGAGGGTACCGCCGCCTCTCCTTGCTATGCGCAGGCGGAGGCCGCGCATCGTGCAGCGCCCACCGTCTACGGCGCCGCCTTCCGCGTGGGGAGGCGAATCGAGCTCCAGTACTGGCTCTGGTACCCGTACAACGACTACAGCCCGACCGTTCCTGCAGGCGAGTTCTGGCAGGTGCACGAAGGGGACTGGGAGGCCGTCTCGGTCGTACTCGACCTTCGCGGGAGACCCTTGCTCGTCGGATACTCGCAGCACGACGAAGGTGTTCGGCGCGACTGGGCGAGGGCGCCGAAGCGAGGCCGACGACCGCTCGCCTACGTCGCGATCGGCTCGCATGCGAACTTCCCGACGCCGGGCGTGCACCGGTTGGATCCTCGCGTCATCGAGCCGTTCTTCATCTCGATCATCGAGCAGAGCGGACTTCAGCCGGTGGAGCACACCGGAACCGGGCGTCTCGTCCGGCCGCGTCTCGTCCGCGTGTCACCTACGGCTCCGCCCTGGATGACGTTTGCAGGCAGATGGGGCGAGGACGCGTACATCAAAGCCCCCGGAGGCATACCGACCGCCTACGCATCGGCTGGGCCGCCGGGCCCCGCGTTCCAGGAGCACTGGCGTCGCCCGGTGAAGGACGTGCTCGGCTGGCCGCGCAGCTGAGTCTCGCCTACTCCGGCCAGAAGTTCTCGAGGTACTCCGCGTCGCCCTGTGAGCCGCCTGGGACGATCTTCGACACGATGATGAGCTCGGCGTCCTCGGGCTCGTCGTTCCATACCGAACGCCACGTCTCGGGCGCGACGCGAACGGCCGCTCCGCGCTCGAGCTCGACGACCTCGTCGCCCAGCTTGAACTGCAGCTTCCCCGAAGCGACGAAGTAGATCTCCTCCTGTTCCTTGTGCCGGTGGCCGTACGCGCCCTTCCCACCCGTGTGCTGCGGCATCCGCCGGTGCGTGAACGCCACCTGCTCGGCGCCGAGGGCGGACGTCATCATCCGCATCTCGCCGGGATAGTCCCCGAGTACGTCGTTCACGTCCTCGAGCCGGATGATCGTGTAGTCGGCCATCGCACCTCCTTCGCGTCGGGACGACTCTAACCCGGCCTGAGCGCTTGCGATCGCGGGTGACGCAACGCCGACGCAACGAGGTCTTACGTTCTGCCAACAACTTCACCGCGTCCCGATCGTTAGAGCAGGTACCTACGAGGTCCGCCCGGAGAGGGAGCGCGATGTCCACGTCCGCCGAGCAGCATCCCCCGAACGAAGAGCTCGACCTGGAAGATCGCCAGGTTGCCGACTGGCGCCTCGGTCAGTTTCGGTCGCTCGGCTTCGGGGACGAGGACGCGTGGCTCCTCGAGGGCGCGGGGGCCGATGTCAACCTCGTGCGCTCGCTGGTCGGCGCAGGCTGCCCGCTGCACCTCGCTCTCCGCATCGTTCTCTGACGCCGCGCTACTGAGGAAGCCAGCGCTCGAGGCGCTCGCTCTCGAACGCGCGCTTCTCGGCCGCATGCGAGACGGCTCCCAGCTACGGCAAGGCCGCCGAAGCCGCCACCGAGGATCGACGTGCGTGTCACGTGCTCACCGCCGCGCCGCTCGTGCAGCTCGCCACGAGCTCGAGCTCTGTAGGTGCGAACTCGTCGATGTGCCTCTGCACGCGGCCCATTCGCTCCTTGAACTCCGGAGAGCTCTTCCAGTTGCGCACGGCCGCGATGTTCTCCCAGTCCAGGAAGCTCCAGAACCGGTCCGGCTCGCGGAGATCACGTGCGAGGCGGGCCTTTCCAGACCCGGGAAGCTCCGTCGCCCAGCTCGCGAACTCGGTCCATGCCTCGATGAACGCGTCCTCCTGACCCGGGAACGGCTTCCACGAACCCAGCGTGTAGGCGTCAGGCATCACGACCTCCCTCCGTTCGATTACGTCGAGTATCCATCGTCGGGCGGTTTGGCGGAGCGAAGGCCGTTTCGCCGGAAGGGGCGGGATCGACCGATGAAGGCCACCCGCCTATGGAGCCCTGGAACCTAGGCTGGCTTAATCCGGCTCCCCCCGCGATACGCTCGCGCTCAGTGAGAAGGGCCGGGCTCATCGTGGCCGGAATCATCGGCGTGTTCGCGGTGGCGATCGCCGCCGTGTGGCTCTTCGTTCTTCGCGACACGGCCGAGCCGGTCACCGTGGGCGAGGCGATCGACAGCTTCCGCGAGAAGACGGAGCCTGCGCCCGCGGAGTCGCCGATTCCCGAAGGAGTCTACGTCTACGCGACGGACGGCTTCGAGAAGACCGACGCGCTGTCCGGCGTGACGCACCGCTACCCGAAGCGCTCGACGATCACGATCGACGCGGTCGATTGCGGTGTCAGCGTTCTCTGGCGAGTGCTGAAGGGCCGCACGACCGAGTGGGTCTACTGCACTCCTCCGGGAGGTTGGGAGCTTGCCTCACAGGACGAGCGGCACACGTTCTTCGGTCGTACCGAGCCGACCACGTACCTGTTCAGGGACAGCCCGATTCGTCCTGTCGCCCGCGAATCTCCGACGTGGATGATCTCGTGCTCGACTCGAACGTCGGAAGAGCGCGGAACCGGCCGTTTCGTCGGACGGGAAGAGGTGGCGGTTGGCGGGCAGACGGTCTCGGCCGAGCACGTGCGGCGGACGTCGACGTTTTCGGGCGAGATACGCGGCTCGGCGCGGCACGACCTCTGGTTCGACTCGGAATCCGGCGTCCCGGTCAAGATCGCGATGGCGTCGAGAACGACGAACGACTCTCCCATAGGTGACGTGCACTACGAGGAGCGCGTGACCCTTCGGCTGACGTCGCTCTCCCCGCGGCGATGAGCGTGCTCCACCGGCTCGCCTCCTTGCGGCTGGCGCCGGACGGGGAGCCTCGGCCGGACGCTCCGTTCGGGCAAGGGCCGCTGGCTGCTCGCGTTCTCAGGGGGGCGATCGTCGGTGCGAGCGCCGTGGCGGGCCGGCTGCCCGTCTCGGTGATCCACCCGCTGACCGGTGTCGGGGCGACACTCGAGTGGGGAGCTCGCCCGGGGAAGCGGAGGCAACTGGCGATGAACCTCTGCCACACGCTCGGGCTTCCGCCAAACCATCCGGACGTGAAGGCGCTCGTCCTCCGCGAGATGCGAAACGAGGCTCGTCGCTCGGCCGACTTCCTGTGGGCGCTCGCACGGCCGGACGAGCTGCTCGCGACGACCGAGATCCACGGGCGTGAGCACATCGACGCCGCATTGGCGCGCGGACACGGAGTGCTGTTGGTCTCGACACACGTTGGCGGCTGGGAGGTCGCGACCGCGCTTCCGGAGGCGATCGTCCCGGTCCCGACGACCGCGATCGTGACCGACGACTGGCTCGCGTGGGCGGTCGAGGGCCTGCGGATCCGGTCCGGGCTCGGGATCCTGTACGACTCGGAGCCGGTGTCGAAGGCCGCGCGGCTGCTCCGGGGCGGTGAGGCGATCCTCGTCCTCGGCGACTATGCAAAGGAGTGGATGCGGACGTATCCGGTGCGTCTACTCGACGCAGTGGCCGAGCTGCCGGCGGGAACTGTCGTGCTGGCGCGTCTCTGCGGAACGCCGCTGGTCCCGTTCAGCGTCCTTCCCGTCGCGCCTCGCCGCTGGCGCGTGGAGATCGAAGACGCCCTCGACCCGCCGCCACGCGACGGCGGGACCGAGGCGGAGACGGAGGTCCTCCAGGCGCTTGCCGACCGGTGGACGGCGACGTTGCGAACGCATGCGGAACACTGGGCCGCCGTGTATCCGATGACATGGCGTCAAGAGCTCCCAACGCAATGAGCGGCCATGTCGCGATGCGGCGCTGGACGCCACGACGCTGCGTCCTCGGTCGCGCCCGTATCCACCTCGACATGGGCGCTCCCCGCGTCCTTGCCTCACGACGTCCAGCATCCACCTCGGGGCGGGCGATCAATCCGTTGGGAGCTCTCGTCGCGTGAGGACGTTCTCGGCCAGACGCGAGGTGACGCTGGGCCTTGCCGCCTACGGCCTCTACCTGCTCGTTCGGTGGCTCGTCCTCAGAGGCGACGGGCGTGAGCGTTCGCGCCGAAACGCCGAGCGCGTACTCGAGCTCGAGACGCGGCTCGGGTTGGAGGTCGAGCCTGCGGTGCAGCGTGCTCTGCTCCGGTATCCGCGGCTCGTCCACGGGCTCAATGTCGGCTATGCGCTCTTCAACGTGACTCTGACGGTGGGCTGGCTCGCGGTGCTCTACCGACGGCGCGATCCGGGCTATCACCGGCTTCGGCGTGCGTGCGTCCTGACCTATGCCGGCGTCCAGCCCGTCTTTTTCCTCTTTCCGACCGCCCCGCCGCGTGTGCTGGACGGGTTCGTGGACACGCTCTCCGAGGTCAGCGGCATCGACATCGAGCACCCGCTGCTGATTCGCCTCTACAACCCGGTCGCGGCGCTACCCAGCCTGCACGTCGCGTTCGCCGTGCTCACCGGAGCGGCGGTGGGAGAGCGCGCCTCGTCTCCCGTCGTGAAGGCAGCCGCATACTCGTATGCGCCCCTCGTATCGCTGGTGGTCATCGGGACCGGCAACCACTACGCGGCGGACGCGGTCACGGGAATGGCGCTCGGCGTGGCCGCGAGGCTGGCGCCTTGACGGTTGCTGACACTGTGTGCGTGACAAGTGAGTGACGATCGATCCACAGGGCAGCTCGTTCCCTCCGGGTGGCGGGCCGCTCTCGGAATCGTCGTCGC
>DATFEK010000143.1:0-2365 GCA_035251305.1 Gaiellaceae bacterium
AGGATCCGATCCGCCGGCACCATCACTCCGAGGTCGATCACCTCGTACCCGTTGCACCCGAGCACGACGCCGACGATGTTCTTGCCGATGTCGTGGACGTCACCCTTCACGGTCGCGAGGACGACGCGGGCGGCCGAGCGGCGGCTCGTCTTCTCGGCCTCCATGTACGGCTCGAGGTAGGAGACTGCGCGCTTCATCGCCCGCGCGCTCTTCACGACCTGCGGCAGGAACATCTTCCCGGAGCCGAAGAGGTCGCCGACGATCTTCATCCCGTCCATGAGTGGGCCCTCGATGACGTCGAGCGGGCGGGCAGCGCCGCGGCGCGCCTCCTCGGTATCCTCCTCGATGAAGTCCACGATCCCGTGCACCAGGGCGTGCGCGAGGCGCTCACCGACCTGAGCGTCGCGCCAGGACAGGTCGAGCTCTCGCTGCATGGCGCCGCCGGTCACCGTGGCCGCGTGCTCGACGAGCCGCTCGGTCGCATCGGGCCTCCGGTCGAAGAGCACGTCCTCGACCCGCTCGAGCAGATCCGGCTCGACGTCCTCGTAGACGGCGAGCTGGCCCGCGTTGACGATTCCCATGTCGAGGCCGTTGCGAATCGCGTGGTAGAGGAACGAGGCGTGCATTGCCTCGCGTACGGGGTCGTTCCCGCGAAACGCGAACGAGAGATTCGAGATCCCCCCGGAGACGAGCGCGCCCGGGCAGCGCTCCTCGAGCAGCGGAATCGCGTCGATGAAAGCTTTGGCGAACGCCGCGTGCTCCTCGATGCCCGTGGCGACAGCCAGGACGTTCGGGTCCAGGATCACGTCCGTGGGCGCGAAGTCGGCCTCCCCGATCAGCAGGTCGTACGCACGACCGAGGATCTCGACCTTCCGCTCGACCGTCTCCGCCTGCCCGCGCTCGTCGAACGCCATGACGACGACCGCCGCGCCATAGCGCCGAATCGTGCGCGCCTGCTCGAGGAACGGCTCTTCTCCCTCCTTGAGCGAGATCGAGTTGACGACGCCCTTTCCCTGGAGACACTTGAGACCCGCCTCGAGCGCCCCGAACCGGGAGCTGTCGACCATGACCGGGAGGCGTGCCGCCTCGGGCTCGGTCGCGAGAAGGTTGAGGAACGTCGTCATCGCCTGCTCGGCGTCGAGCAGATCGGCGTCCATGTTCACGTCGAGCAGGTTCGCCCCTCCCCGCACCTGCTCGAGGGCGACGTCCACGGCACTCTGGTAGTCGTTCGCCTCGATCAGCCTGCGGAACTTCGCCGAGCCGGTGACGTTGGCCCGTTCCCCGACGATGACGAACCCGGTGTCCGGGCGGATCACGAAGGGGTCGAGCCCGGAGAAGCGCGGCAGAGGCGACGGAGCCGGTACGCGGCGCGGCGGGAATCCGGAAACGGCTCTGACGATCTCCTCTGTGTGCTCGGGCGTCGTTCCGCAGCACCCTCCGACGAGGTTGACGAGACCGTCCTCGGCGAACGACCGGAGAAACCGGCTCGTGTCGCCCGGCTGCTCGTCGTGGAGTCCGAGCTCGTTCGGAAGTCCCGCGTTCGGATGACACGAGACATACGTGGAGGCGACGTTCGAGAGCCGCTCCAGGAACGGCCGCATCTCGGTGGCGCCGAGCGAGCAGTTGACGCCGACGATGAACGGCTCGGCGTGCTCGACCGAGATCCAGAAGGCATCCGAGGTCTGTCCGGAGAGATTCCGCCCGCTCTTGTCGACGGCCGTGAACGAGAGCCAGAGGGGAAGCTCGGGCGCGACGTCCCGTGCGGCCACGATTGCGGCCTTGGCGTTCAGCGTGTCGAAGATGGTCTCGATCAGGAGCAGGTCCACGCCACCGTCGCGGAGCGCGGCGATCTGCTCCTCGTAGGCCTCGCGCACCTCGTCGAACGTGACCGCCCGGTACGCGGCATCGTCCACACGCGGGGACAACGAGAGCGTGACGTTGAGCGGGCCGACGGAGCCCGCGACGAAGCGGGGCTTCTCGGGCGTTTGTGCGGTCCATTCATCCGCGGCGCTACGGGCGAGGCGCGCGCCCTCCAGGCTCATTTCGGCGGCCGCCCCTTCGAGCCCGTAGTCGGCCTGACCGATGCGGGTCGCCGTGAAGGTGTTGGTCGTCGCGATGTCGGCGCCGGATTCGAAGTAGGCATCGTGGATCTCGGCGACGACAGCGGGCTGGGTCAGGTTGAGCAGATCCGGATCGCCCTGGACGTCCCGCGAGTGGCCGGAGTAGCGCTCGCCGCGATACTCCTCCTCGGAGAGCCCTCGGCGGTGGATGAGCACCCCCCATGATCCGTCCAGCACGAGGATCCTCTCGGAGAGGAGTTGCTCGAGGTGAGTGCGGACGTCCTTCACGATTCGGCTCCCGCCTA
>DATFEK010000149.1:0-4518 GCA_035251305.1 Gaiellaceae bacterium
CGCGTTCGGGATCGATCGGATGATGATGGTTCTGGCTCGGGAACCCAACCTCAGGGACACGATCGCCTTTCCGAAGAACCAGGCCGGAGTCGATCCAATGAGCGGTGCGCCTTCGGAGTTGGGAGAGGATCAGCTCGCGGAGCTGGGGATCCGACTCGTCGAGGAGCCGAAGTAACCGCGCGGGCCGACGGGACGCCCTGTCGACGTACCTCGAGCAACGCGCGCCGGGAGTTGGACGCGGGTTTGGCCCACGTCGGACCTATCTGGCACTGCGGCGGAACGTGGTTCGGCGCACTTCTCGTACGAAGGCGTTACCCCTCGGTTGCACGATCGTCGATAGCCTGACCACAGGGGTCTCGGGGATCCCCTGGGGGTGGTTGGCGGTGGTGGCGAGGGCAGCGGCGGTCGTCTCGCCCGCGATCACCCGACCAGCGTGGCCGCTCCTTCCGCCAGACTTCGCCACGTGACCGAACGTTTCTCGCAGCGCCTCCTGCTCCTCGCAGGCGTCGCGCTCCTCGCCGCAGTTTCGGCAGTTGCCGTAATCGATCAGCGCAAGGCTGATACCAGCGCCGCTGCGCTCACGAGCGCTCCGGCCCCGGCCGGATGGAACATCGCTTTCGCCGGCTCGCGAGGAGCCACGGGAGACGCCCAGCGAACGACCTGTGGTCAGGTTCTCGCGCCGGAGACCCTCGGCGCCACGCACCCGGTCCTGCCTTGCGGCGCAAAGGTCGTGCTCCGCTACGGCGATACCCAGGTCCTCACCGAGGTGATCGACAATGCGCTCGTCGAGCCCGGGAGGCAGCTCGAGGTGACGGAGGCTTTGGCCTCGATGCTCGGAGTGGACGGGACCGTCGAGCTCGAGTGGCGGTTCGCCGCGGCGAGTGGCGGGTAGGATGAGACCGCTCGACCCTGTGCGTGGCCTCGGCTCAAACGTGAACCTCGAGACACGTGAAGGGAGCCGGCGTCGGAGCTAGGCAGTGCCGACGCTCCGCACGGCACCCACCTGGCTGAGCCAGGTTCTCGGCGGCCGGGGCTCCATCGGCAGGGTGGAGCATGCCTGGACGTGATCGAAACTGAGGGCCGTCGAGGGCGATCACGATCAAGCCGTGCGTCGCTGCGGCGTGGCCGACAGTCTGCGCGCGCGAACGTCCACGCGAGCATCTAGCCTGGATTCGTGACGAGCACCGAGGTCTTCGGAGACGCGACGCGCGAGGGTGAATGGGCCTCCGTTCGCCTCTGGGTGCGCGGCGACGTCATCGTCGAAGCCGACGCGCCGGGACTCGAGCGGGCGGTCACCGGCATGACGCTGCTCGATGCGGCCGCGGTCTCGGGAGGGCCCCTTGCAGTCGAAGCGCTCGCAACCGCCCTGGGCCAGGTGTTCGTCGCCTCGCCGAGTCCGGGTCGGGCCGTCGTCGCGATGAGCGGCGGCGTCGACAGCGCCGTGGCGCTTCTCCGCGCTGCCCCGAACGCGATCGGCGTGACGTTGCGCCTCTGGCAGGATCCCGCGGCTCCGCATGCCGAGCGAGCGTGCTGCTCACCGGCCGCAGTCGCCGCTGCTCGGAGCACCTGCCACGCGCTCGGTCTGCCGCACGTCACGCTCGACCTGCGGGAAGAGTTCCGTCGAACCGTCGTTCAACCGTTCGCCCAGGGCTACGCGGCGGGGGAGACGCCGAATCCGTGCATTCGCTGCAACGGTGCTTTTCGCTTCGACGAACTGCTCTCGTTCGTCTCGCGCGCGGGGGCCGACACCCTCTGGACGGGGCACTACGCGCGCGTGGTCGAGCGTGACGGGACGCTCCTCGTCGCTCGGGGAGTCGACCCGCGAAAGGACCAGTCCTACATGCTCGCGACGCTCTCGTCCGCCGCGCTCGCGCGCGTCCGCTTTCCGCTCGGTGCGCAGTCGAAGACGGAAACGCGCCAGGAAGCCGCTCGGGCCGGACTTGCCGCGGCGGGACGCGCGGAGAGTCAGGAGGCCTGCTTCCTCGGCGGAGGTGACTATCGAGGTTTCCTCGAGCGCCAAGGCCTGCGCTCCGAGGACGGGGAGATCGTCGACGAGCACGGGCAGGTGCTCGGCGGGCACGAGGGGTACTGGCGATTCACCGCCGGACAGCGTCGCGGTCTCGGCGTGGTCGCCGACCGGCCGCTCTACGTGCTGCGGACGGATCGTGAGACGAACTCGGTCGTCGTCGGTCCTCGCGAGTCGCTCGCGGTTCGCCGTGTCGTCGTCGACGGTCGCCTCTTCCTTCCCGTCTCTCGTGGCGAGGTGAAGCTCCGCTACCGCTCGCCCGCTGTCCGAGCCTCGGTCGCGGACGCGAACGGGGGCTTCGCGCTCGACCTCGACGAGCCGGACTACGGCGTCGCACGCGGGCAATTCGCCGTCGTGTACGACGCCGACGCCGTCGTCGGCGCCGGTGCAATCGAGGACGTTGCCTGAGGAGCATCTAGGATCACGGCGATGACCGTCGTGGCCTCGACCGCCGGAGACGTGCTCGACTACGCCCTCGCGGTGTTCTTCGTCGTCAGCGGCTTCGCGCTCGCGTACATGCTCGTCCGCATGGGTGGCACCTTCGCGCGGCTGTCGTCGTTCATCAAGGGATCGGAGCGTGATCTGCTGCCCGTGGTCGTGAAGGCCGGCGGCACCGTCGACCGGGTGAACGACCAGCTCGACAAGCTGGACGTGGTGACGGACAGCGCCGTCTCGATGGCGGACAGCGCCGACACGGCCGTCCGGGCCGTGTCGACGGCGATCACGACCCCCGTGAAGAAGGTGTCGGGTTTCGCCGCCGGCATCTCCCATGGTGTTGCCGCCCTTCGCGCGCGCCGGGACGTCGGCGAGGCGGTTCACGTCGCGAGAGACGCCGCGGCCAAGCGGGAGAGCGAGCTCGACGAGGAGTTGCACAGCGCGGGCAGTGTGGCCACGGAGGACATGCCGCCGGCGGCATGACGTCGCAAAGAGCACGACGTACCCGCTCGTAGAATCCCATCATGCGCACGACTGCCGAGCTCCGCGAGGGATTCCTCGCGTTCTTCGAGAAGCGCGGACATCGGCGCTTCCCCTCGTGGCCGCTGATTCCGCCACCGGACGATCCGTCGACGCTCTTCATCTCGGCCGGGATGCAGCCCCTGAAGCCGTACTTCTCCGGAGTCAAGGAGCCACCGGCGCCTCGGTTCACGACCGTCCAGAAGGTTCTTCGCGCGGGCGGCAAGGACACGGACCTCGACGAGGTCGGCCTCACCGCGCGCCACGCCTCGATGTTCGAGATGCTCGGGAACTTCTCGTTCGGCGACTACTTCAAGGACGGCGCCATCGACTTCGCCTGGGAGTTCGTCACCGAGCACATGCTCCTCGATCCCGACCGGCTCTGGGCGAGCGTCTTCGCGGGTGACACGGGGCTCGGGCTCGGCGAGGACGAGGTTGCCGTACGAGGCTGGATACGTGTCGGCGTGCCGCGCGAGCGGATCGTTGCCTTTCCCCGCGTCGAGAACTTCTGGGGCCCGACGGGGGACGCGGGCCCGTGCGGACCGTGCTCCGAGCTCCACTACGACCGCGGTGAGCACCACGGCTGCGGCGAGCCCGATTGCGGGCCGAACTGCGCACGCTGCGATCGCTTCATCGAGTTCTGGAATCTCGTCTTCATGGAGTTCGACCTCCACGCGGACGGGACGCTGACGCCGCTTCCGAAGCAGAACATCGATACGGGGATGGGGCTCGAGCGCGGGGCGATGTTGCTCCAGGAGGCGGACTCGATCTTCGACACCGACGGCTTCCGCCTGATCATGGACTGGATCGAGCACGAGTGCGGAGTCGGCTACGGATCGTCGCCCGAGGCCACGAAGGCGCACCGTGTGCTGGCGGACCACGGGCGCGGCATGACGTTTCTGATCGCCGAAGGCGTCACTCCGTCGAACGAGGGCCGTGGCTACGTTCTCCGCCGCCTCATCCGGCGCGCGCTCACCCAGGGAAAGCGGATCGGTCTCTCCGACATCTACCGGCTGCCGGCCATCGTCGTCGAGCAGGTCGGCCCCTGGTATCCGGAGGTCGCCGAGAACGCGCACGAGATCGAACGCGTCGTACGGGTCGAGGAGGAGCGCTTCGGAGAGACGCTCGAGCGCGGCCTCCGCGAGTTCGAGGGCTTGGCCGGTCGCGGCGCGATCTCGGGTGAGGAGGCGTTCACGCTTGCCGCGACGTACGGCTTCCCCATCGAGCTCACGGTCGAGCTGGCCGAGGAGCGAGGTCAGGCGGTCGACATCGACGGATATCGGGTCGAGATGGAACGCCACCGCGAGATCTCTCGCGCCGGCGGCGCAAGCGAGCTCCAGCGCGCCGCCGACTTCGCCCGTGCCGCTGGGTTCGAGACTGCGTTCGTGGGCCATGCGAAGACGGACGTTCTCACCCAGATCGGCGCGCTCGAGGAGATCGAGGAGGGTCTCCTCCTCGCCAAGCTGCGGGAGTCACCCTTCTACCCCTCGGGCGGCGGGCAGGTGACGGACCAGGGGGTGCTCGAGCGCGACGACGGA
>DATFEK010000079.1:0-5743 GCA_035251305.1 Gaiellaceae bacterium
TTGCTACGCCCACGCGACCCGGGCGGTTTGCACCTTTCCCTAGCGGGTCGCCTCGTATCGAGCTGCGACGGCGTCCCAGTTCACGACGTTCCACCAGGCGGCGAGGTAGTCGGGGCGGCGGTTCTGGTAGTTCAGGTAGTACGCGTGCTCCCAGACGTCGATGCCCAGAAGTGGCGTCTCCCCGTCCATGACCGGTGTGTCCTGGTTAGGCGTGGACTTGACCGCGAGCCCCGTTCCGTCCCAGACGAGCCAGGTCCAGCCCGAGCCGAAGCGCTTGACGCCGGCGTCGTTCACGGCCGTCTTCAGGTCGTCGAGACCGCCGAACGTCTCGGCGATCGCAGCGCCGAGCGCACCCGACGGCTCGCCGCCTCCGTTCGGGCCCATGATCTCCCAGAAGAGCGTGTGGTTGGCGTGCCCGCCGCCGTTGTTCCGAACGGCCGCGCGCCTGTCCTCGGGCATGATGTCGAGGCTCGCGAGCACCGCGTTGATCGGAAGGTCCATCCACTCCGTGCCCTCGAGAGCGGCGTTGAGGTTGGTGACGTACGCGGCGTGGTGCTTGTCGTGGTGGATCTCCATCGTCCGCGCGTCGATGTGCGGCTCGAGAGCGTCGAAGGGGTACGAAAGGTCGGGGACGCTGTACGCCATGCCTGCTCCTCTCCTCAGGACGGTTTCCAGCAGAAGGATATGCTCCGCGACGTTCCCGCCCCGGCGCTAGAGGAAACCCGATGACCGCTTTCGTCGAGATCAGGCCCCGCGAGCTCTCACCCGTGCTCCTCGAGCTCGACGGCATCTCCCGCACGACGATCGAGGCCCACTATCGCCTCTATCAAGGGTACGTGGCGAAGCGAAACGAGATCCTGGGCCGACTTGCGGGCGTCGATCTCGGGGCTGCGAATCAGGTCTACTCCGAGCTCCGGGCGCTGAAGATCGATCTCACGTTCGCGGTGGGTGGAATCAAGAACCACGAGATCTACTTCGAGCACCTCGGCGGAGAGGGTGGCGATCCGGACGGGCCCATCGGCGCGCTCGTCGAGCGCGATTTCGGGTCGGTCGACTCCTGGCGCGTCGACCTGCGGGCCACGGCCATGGCAGGCCGCGGCTGGGCCTGGACGGCGTACGACTGGGACGAGGGCCGCCTCTTCAACTACGTCGGCGATGCCCAGAACACGTTTCCGGTCTGGAACGCGACGCCGCTCGTGGCGCTCGACGTCTACGAGCACGCGTACTTCCTCGACTACCAGACCGACCGAGCGGCCTACATCGAAGCGTTCTTTCGGAACCTCGACTGGGGCGTCGTCAACCACTGGGTCGAGGCCTACCGGATTCCGACCGAGTAACGCATGACCGAGGCACTCGCCGTGCTGGGCGGGTACCTCCTCGGCTCCATGCCGTTCGGGTACTGGCTTCCGCGTCTCTTCCGCAGGGAGGACATCCGCACGAAGGGGAGCGGAAACGTCGGAGCGAGCAATGTCTTTCGCGTCTACGGCCGGCGTCTCGGCATCCCCGTCGCGCTGCTCGACGTGGCGAAGGGCTTCGCGGGAGCGTCGCTCGGGCTCTGGGCAGGCGGTGCTCTCGTCGGCGTTCTCGCGGCCGCAGCCGCGATGCTCGGTCACGCGTGGCCGGTGTTCCTCCGGTTTCAGAAGGGCGGAAAGATGGTCGCGACTGCCGGCGGCGCGACCTTCGCGCTCGCCCCGCTCGTGGCGTTCTGCTGCGTTGGCGTCTGGCTCGCGGTCTTCCTCTCGACGAGGTTCGCCTCGCTCGCCTCGATCGTGACCGCCTTCGCGCTGGCGGTGCTCGTCGTCGCCTTCGGATATCCGTGGCCCGTGATGGTGTTCGGAATCGCCGGCGCGACCGCCGTCGTCGTGATGCACCGCCAGAACATCCGGCGGCTCCTCACCGGCACCGAGCACCGCTTCGAGCTTCGCCGCGCACGTCGCGCGTAGTGCGTGCGGCGGCAGTACTCTCGCTACCCGGCGAGCCAGGCCGCGAGGGTCGTTTGCCGAGGAGCGGGTTCTCCGGTGGTGAGCTCGCCGCGAAGCTCGCCGATGGTCCCGAAGCGCTCGGCGACGACGTCGTGGATGTGGATCGTCTCGAAGTTGACCTGCTTCGAGAGCAGGAAGTCCCCGTCGTCGAGCTGCGGGAGCGTCTCGAGAGCATCGCGGAGCGCGTAGCGCACCGAGTCCTCGACGAAGCGCGGCTGCAGGTGAGCGTGCTCGACGACGAAGAGCTCGTCGGGTCGCTTCAGGAGGTCGTAGATCGGCGCGCTCATCGAGCGCTCGGCGATCTCGACGAGCAGCTCCGCGTCGAGGTCGCGCTCCGTTCCCACGAAGAGCGTCTGCCGCCCGCGCTGGTTGTGGGTCGCGACCGGGACGAGCTCGAGGATCTTCTCGATGTCGTCGGAGTCGAACCCTGCCTCGAGCAAGCGCTCGCTCGCGTGACCGCGCACGAGTCCCTGCGCGCACGGACACGCATTGATTCCGGTCGCCTCGACGCCGACCGCGCGGCGTGTCCCGGCTTCTGAGGCCGCCGCTATCCCGCACAGCGTCACCATCTCCTGCGTCGCGAGCCGAGTGACCGGGGTGCGCCGGTGGATCGGCCACTGGGCGCGGATCCAGACCTCCGCACGCATAGCGCCCTGGCGCTCGACCACACGGCTCGCGATGTGCTCGGCGAGCACTTCGACGAGGAGCGCCTCACGCTCGACTACGAGCTCGATAGCCTCTTCGAAGAGCTCTGGGAAGCGCGACATGTGCACGCCCTTCTGGTCGGCTGAGAGGTCGACCGTGCAATCGATGACCGCGGCCATGACGGTCTCCGCGTCGCCGCGGCGGATTCGGACTGCCTTCTGCACCCCGGTGACGCCGGCTCGAGAGAGCGCAAGCGCGATCTCGGGAGGCGACGCCTGGAGGTCCTCCTCGACCCTGACGATGTCGCTCACGCCGGCCAACGTACCACCGCCGACCTATCGCAGGAGTCGCGACAGCCGGCGGTCCTTGAGCAGTCGGCCGCCTGTCTGGCAGGTCGGGCAGTAGTAGATCGTGTGCTCGTCGAAGTCGACGCGTGCAATCTGAGTGTTGCACTGAGGGCAGTTCTTACCGAGGCGATCGTGCACGAGATAGACGTCGGCGTCCCCCTTGCCTCGCAAGCGGAGCTCGAGCGCCCGCTCGAGATCCTCGCGGATCGCCTTGGCGAGGCGGTCCATCTCCTCAGGGGAGATTTCCGTCGAGGCCTTGAACGGCGATAGCCTGGCTCGGAGCAAGATCTCGTTCGCGTGGGCGCGCCCGATGCCCGCGATCGCGCGCTGATCGCGCAGCAGCGGGTGCAGCTGGCGTCGCTCACGGCCCAGGATCTCCGCGAGCGCCGCGGTGTCGAGCTCGAGTGCGTCCGGCCCGAGGTGCGCGAGATCCGTGTCGAGCTGTGCCGGGGTCACCAGCCAGACGCCGGCGCGTTTCTTCTTCCCCGCCTCCGTCAGCACGAGCTCGTCACCACCCGCGAACCGGAGCCGGAACATGGGTGTCTTCGGCCCCTTCGCGCCGGCTGGGAGGTAACGGAGTCGGCCTGCGCTCATGAGGTGCACGCGGAGAACGAGCTCCCGGTCCTCCGTGGGAAAGAGGAGGTTCTTGCCGCGACGCTGCGAGCCCTCCAGAAGGCGTCCCTCGAGCGCTGCGAGCGCCGGGTCGAACGTCTTCAGGGTGGCGATGTGTGCGGGGCCGGCCGTCTCGATCGGAAAGCGCGAGACGAGCGGAGCGAGCTCGCGCACCCATGCCTCCACCTCTGGTAGCTCAGGCAACGCTAGCCATCCAGACGCGCATGAATTTGACACTACCCGCGCCCGGGTAGGCTCACCGGCGGTGAGCCGGTGACGATGGGATGGCCGACTGCCCGCTATCGACTGGCCGAGCACCCGTGCCAGGCGGCGATGCTCACGGAGGTCGCCCGCGCCGCGGAGGTCGCGGGGAGATCGTTGGATAGATGGTCTCTCCGCGTTAACCAAACGGACCCCTTCACGAATCGTCGTTTCCGGTCTAGTATCCGCGCGCTTGGTGGTGGAGCCGGGGCGGCAGGCGGGCCGGCTCAGTGCATGTCGGAAGGTCAGTATCCGTTCGAGCGCGAAAGGAGAAAGCCCGGGTCATGCTGTCCGTCGATATCGCTCTCCCCGAGGTCGAGGAGCTCCAGCGTCTCATCGAGCAGGGGCTCGAGAGAGGATTTCTCACCTACGACGAGATCGTCTCCGGGCTCGACGACGTCGAGCTGACGAAGGAGCAGGTCGAAGACTTCTACGCCTACCTGATCGACCACTCGATCGAGCTCGTCGAAGGTGTCGAGCACAAGGCGCTCCCTCACGAGGAGTCCGGACAGGCCGAGGAGGTGAAGCTCGCCCCCAAGCTGGACCTCTCCGTCGAGCCGTCACTCGACTCGCTGCGGCTCTATCTGCGTGAGATCGGCAAGGTGCCGCTGCTGACCGCCGACCAGGAGATCTTCCTCGCGAAGCGCATCGAGCGGGGCGACATGGGCGCGAAGACCCAGATGATCGAGGCGAACCTCCGCCTCGTCGTCTCGATCGCGAAGGGGTACCTCGGCCGCGGGCTCTCCTTCCTCGACCTCATCCAGGAGGGCTCACTCGGGCTCATCCGGGCGGTCGAGAAGTTCGACTATCGCAAGGGCTTCAAGTTCTCCACGTACGCGACCTGGTGGATCCGGCAGGCGGTGACGCGGGCGATCGCGGACAAGGCGCGCACGATCCGCATCCCGGTGCACATGGTCGAGAAGCTGAACAAGGTCGTGCACATCGAGCGCCAGCTCGTGCAGCGTCTCGGCCGCGAGCCACTCCCAGAGGAGATCGCGGAGGAGCTCGACATCGAGACGTACGAGGTGCGGGAGATCCTGCGCATGTCGCAGCTCCCGATCTCGCTGGAGAAGCCGGTCGGCGAGGACGAGGACTCGTCGCTCGGCGATTTCGTGCCCGACGAGCAGGCGGAGTCGCCGTTCGACACCGCGTCGCTCTCGCTCCGTCGCGAGGACGTCGAGGTCGCGCTCTCCGCGCTGCCGGACCGCGAGCGGCGGGTCATCGAGCTCCGCTACGGGCTCGACGGCTCGCAGCCGTGCACGCTCGAGGAGGTCGGCCGCGCCTTCGGCGTCACCCGCGAGCGCATCCGCCAGATCGAGAACAACACGCTGAAGAAGCTCGAGGGGCTGCCGGAGGCCCAGGGCCTCCGCGACTGCGTCTGACCGCAGGGTGACTGTCACCCGCTCGACGCGGGTGACAGTCACCGGCTTCTAGCCTTCGCTCATGCAGATCGAGTACGTCGGGCATGCGACTACCGTCGTCGACCTCGACGGCGTCCGCCTTCTCACCGACCCGCTCCTCCGGAACCGAGTCGGGCACCTGCGGCGTGCGGTCCCGGTGGACGCGAAGGCACTGCGCGGGGTGGACGCGGTGCTCGTGTCCCACGCCCACTACGACCACCTCGACCTGCCCTCGCTCGAGAAGCTGGGCAAGAAGCTCCCCGTCGTCCTGCCCAGGGGCCTCGGCGGACTGCTCCGCAAGAAGCGGTTCGAGAGCGTCATCGAGGTCGAGATCGGCGAGACCGTCCGCATCGGCGCGCTCGCGATCCGCGTCGTGCCGGCCGAGCACGACCGTGGGCGCGCGCCCTTCGGCGTGAGCGGCCAGCCGGTCGGGTACGTGGTCGAGGGGACGCAGACGGTGTACTTCGCCGGCGACACCGACCTGTTCGAGGGGATG
>DATFEK010000158.1:0-3535 GCA_035251305.1 Gaiellaceae bacterium
GGCGTTCCCTGCCACGGACACCGGCTTGTTCTCGATGGGCAGGCCGTCCTCGAAGTACGTCGTGAGCGACTTCGCTGGCTGGGTTGCATGTAGCTCCTCGCGGAGCGCCGCAGTTGCTGCCTGGTCGATCTCGAGCGAGATCTCGTCCGCGAACACGACGCCGTACGCCTCGCGGGCGAGCTCGATCGTCGTGAAGTCGTCGAGGACGTCCTCCCGCACTGCCTCGGCAGGTCGATCCAGCGGGTCGCCGTAGCCGGCTGCGTTGGGCTCCCGGAACTCGATGAACTCGCCCGCGCCGAACGGGACGCCGGTCACTTTCGCCGGCAGGATCTCCTGGCGCTCCGTGTCGGGGTTCTTCCGGCAGGAAGCCACGAGACCGTCCCAGCCGCCGAAGATGCCCCGCGGCGGGTCGTACTGGCGATCACCTTCGCAGGAGTAGACGCCATCCACGAGGAAGCGATTGCGGCGGACGATGCCGATCCCTCCACGCCAGCGACCGGGTGCGGCCGGCTCGGGTCGCAGCTCGTACTGGTCGCAACGGATCGGGAAGCGCATGTCGAGCTCCTCGATCGGGTTGTTCCGCGTGTTCGCCATCAGGTTGTCGACCGAGTCCATCGCGTCCTTGCCGTGGCGTCCGCCGTACGACCCCTCGTTGACCTCGAGGTACAGCCAGTACTCGCCCATCTCCTCGGAGAAGCCCGAGTAGGCGCAGAAGTGGAGGCCGGCGGAGTTTCCTGCCGTCACTCCTTCGGGCAGTGCATCCGCCAGCGCGAGAATGGTGTTGTCGACGACCCGCTGCACCTGGCAGAAGCGTGAGAAGCACGCCCGCGGGAAGGTCGGGTTGTAGATCGTGCCCTTCGGGGCGATCACCTTCACCGGGCGAAACACGCCGTCGTTCTGTGGCACGTGCTCGGGGAACGTGGTCTCGTCGAGCAGGATCGTGCGCACCGCGTAGTACGCGCCGACGAGCAGCGATCCCTCGTACGGGACGTTGTAGCCCGTTGGTACCTCGGGGTTCGAGCCGGTCAGGTCGATCGTGATCTCGTCTCCCTCGACGATCACCTTCGTCTCGACCCGGAGCGGGACTCCGCGGTTGCGGGCGTCGTCGTCTAGCCACCCCGTCGGCGCCTGATACACACCGTCCGGGAGCTTGCGAATCTCCTCGCGCAACATGCGCTCCGAGTAGTCCATCCAGTCGTAGGCGGCGCTCATCACGACCTCGACGCCGTAGCGCTGCACCAATCGCAGAAAACGCTCGCGACCCAACTGGCACGCGGCCATCATCGCGTTCATGTCGCCACGGTTCATCGTCTCCGTGCGGACGTTGTCGAAGACCATCTTGTCGAGGTCCTCGTTCAGCTCCCCGGCGCGGTACCAGCGCAGGCTGTCGTAGATCTTCGCCTCCGCGTACATGTCGAAGCAGTCGGCGTTGATCCCGGGGAACGAGCCGCCGACGTCGAGCACGTGGGCGGTCACCGCGGTGAAGCCGAGGTGCTCGCCCTCGTGGAAGATGGGCACGGCGACCGCGATGTCGGGGCTGTGGGAAGCGCCGTAGTACGGGTGGTTGTGGATGATGACGTCGCCGTCCTCGAGCTTCCCCTCGAGATGGCGCATGAAGCCGCGGATGTACCAGGGCAGCGAGCCGATGTGCATCGGTGTCGAGTCCGATTCGCAGAGCTCGCGTCCCTCCGCGTCGAAGACACCTGCACCCAGGTCCTCGGACTCGCGGATGATCGAGGAGTACGACATCCGAAAGAGGACGCCTGCCATCTCCTTGGCGATCGCGTGGAAAGCGCCGCCGAGGACGCGCATCGTGATCGGGTCGACCTCCACCCGCTCTCGGGCCGGCGGCCCGGGGTGCTTGCCAAGCTCGTATTCGAGTACCGACATCTCCACGCCCTCCTAGCGCCCGGTCACGGCGGACATCGCGGCCACGGCCTGGGCCTCCGCGGACGCTCCGACCTCGATGATGATGTTCCCGAAACGGTCGACGCCCGCCTCGATCCCGGGCGGGACGATCGTGGTCGAGTCGTACTGCGTGACGATCGCCGGCCCGACGAGGCGGTTCCCGGCGCGCAACGCGCCGCGGTCGTAGTAGAGGGTCGGGAGCTGCTCCAGCGAGCCGTCGAGGCGGAACCACGCTTCGCCCTCGTTCCGCAGCGCCGCGTCAGGAGACTCTCCCCCCGCCTCGATCTCTGGGGCGGCGAGGTCGGGCATCGACCCGATTCCGCGCACGCGGATGTTCGGGATCTCGATGTCCTGCTCCTCGAAACGGCGCGAGTACTCGCGCTCGTGGGTGTCGTGGAAGTCCCGGCGCACGCTTTCGACCCACCCGTCGTCGATCGCACCCGACGGTGCATCGACGCGCAGCTCGTACCCCTGACCGAGGTAGCGGCACTCGGCAATCCGCTGGACGACGATCTTGTCCTCGGGCACGCCGTCCTCCCGGAGTTGCGCCATGGCGAGCTGCTCGAGCTCCTCGAACCGGCGCTCGAGCGCCCGCGCATCGAGCTTCGAGAGCCGCTGGTACGTCGTCGCGACGTACTCGTACACCATGTCCGTCGCCAGCAGTCCCATTGCTGCCGCGATCCCGGGGTGTGGCGGGACGAGCACCTGAGGCGTTCCAACCTCTATTGCGATCTGCGCCGCCCACAGCGGTCCGGCGCCGCCCTCGGCTACGAGCACGAAATCGCGGGGGTCGAACCCCTTGCGCACCGAGTTCTCCTCGATCGACTGCACCATCGAGTGGGAGAGGATCTGCACCGCGCCCATGGACGCCTCTTCGACCGACATGCCGAGCGTCTGCGCCGGGCCCGCTTCGAAGGCCGCGCGTGCAAGGTCGGCGCGGAGTGTCATGCCGCCGCCCAGGAACGCCTCCGGTGAGAGCCACCCGAGGTTGACCATCGCGTCGGTCGCAGTCGGCTCGCTTCCACCACGACCGTACGCGGCCGGCCCGGGGATCGCCCCAGCCGAGCGAGGGCCGACGCGATAGATCCCGCCGGCGTCGACGTAGGCGATGGAGCCGCCGCCGGCGCCGATCGTGTCGACGTCGACCATCGGAATCATCGCCTGGTACGGCCCCACCTTCGTGTCGAGGAGGTGCTTCATGCGCAGCTTGCCGTTCTGTGCGAGGCCGATGTCAGCGGACGTGCCGCCCACGTCGAGGGTGATGACGTTCGCATATCCCGCCAGCTTGCCCGCCCAGATGCCCCCGACGACACCGGCCACCGGCCCCGACATCAGAAGGTTGACGGGCCGCTTGGTCGCGGCCTCTGCCGTGGCGACCCCCGAGGCCGAGGTCATGAGATGGAGGCCCGTGCGAACGCCCAGCTTCGTCAGCTGTTCCTGGAGTCGAGACACGTAGGTCGCGACCTTGGGGCCGACGTACGCGTTCAGGCCGACGGTCGAGAAGCGCTCGTACTCGCGGTACTGCGGCAGCACCTCCGAAGAGACCGAGATGAACGCCTCCGGGAACTCCTCGCGCACGATCTCTGCAACGCGTTCCTCGTGCGTGGCGTTGAGGAACGAGAAGAGG
>DATFEK010000178.1:0-5612 GCA_035251305.1 Gaiellaceae bacterium
CCTCCTTCCCGGTCGCGACGTCCCACAGCTCGACGCGGCCCTCTCCGCCCGCGATCGCCAGCGTCTGCCCGTCGGGGCTGAAGTCGACTCCCTCCGAGCTGCTCTGCGCCGATCGTAGGGGTGGGCCAACGGGCTTCCAGGTCGTCGTGTCGTAGAGCGTCGTCCCCTCGATCGTCGTCGCAGCGAGGAGCGTGCCACTGGGATTGAACGCGGTCGCGACCACCGGCGAGTCGAACCCCTGGAGCCACGCACGAATCCGCGAGCCGTGCTCGAGCGCCCCCAGGAGCGCGCCTCGGGAATCGACCGAGTCGTCGAGATTGCCGGCTTCCAGCGCGAGAAGGAGTCCGAGGTCCGGATGTTGGGCTGCGACCTCTCGCGACTGGGCGGCAAGGCGCCCGGACTGAGCGACGGTCGCCGTGCGCCGCGCGCTTCCGCGCTGAACGAGCGCGAACGACCCCGCGATCACCGCCGCCACCAGCGCCACCGCGACGACGGCGAGCAGGATCCGCAGGCGACGGGCGCGACGCTGCGCAGCGAACAGCTCGCGGCCCTCGACCTCCCGGCTCGCCTCCAAGAACTCGCGCTCGGTGCGGGAAAGCTGCTGATCGGCGGTGCGCTCCATGACCGCCTGCAGGCGAGCGCCCCGATAGAGATCGGCCTCGTCCCGTCCCGCTTCTTCCCAGGAGAGGGCCGCGGTCGTCAGCTGCCGGAGGGTACGAAGCTCTTCCCGATCCTCCGCCAACCACCCGCGCAGCCGTGGCCACTCGCGGATCAGCGCCTCGTGCGCGATCTCGACCGAGTCGTCGCCCACCACAACGAGCCGAGCGGTCGCCAGCTGCTCGAGCACCGCCGTTGCCTCGGCATGACCCGCGGTGTCCTCGGGGATCAGCTCGGCCAGCTGGACCCGTCTTCGTGTGTCTTCCGTCGTGTCGCCCAGCTCGGTCAGTCGGAGGAGCATCCGCCGCACGAGCAACTGCTCTGGCTGACTGCATCCCAGGAAAACGGCCTCGGCCGTGTGAGCAATCGCCCCACGCACACCGCCGGCCGCACGGTACCCCGCCGTCGTGACGACCCGCCCATCCCGTCGTCCCCACGACTCATAGAGGGCATGGGACAGCAGGGGGAGGGCGCCGGGCTCCCCCTCGACATCGGCAAGCATCGTGTCGACCAGGCCGCCTTCGAGTCGTAGTCCCGCTGCGCGGGCCGGGCCCTCGATCGCTCGGCGAAGCTCACCGCTGCTCATGGCCCCCAACAGGTGCTGGTGCTCGGCCACTGCTACGGCAAGGCGCGGGTAGTTGGCGCATTGGCCGTAGAAGTCCGCCCGAAGCGTGGCCACGATCGACGCGGAACCCGTCTCGCGCAGGTCCATGAGCGCATCGATGAAGTGGCCTCGGCCCGCCTCGTCCGGACAGAGCGTGAACACCTCCTCGAGCTGGTCCACGACCAGGAGCGATGGGTCGGCGGTGAGCGAACGCTCCAGCTCCCCACCTGGATCCGAACCGGGCGTCATCACGACAGCGGGTGCGTCGCGAGCTCGGTGGAACGCCGGGACGAGCCCGGCTCGCACGAGCGAAGACTTCCCGCTCCCCGACGCTCCGACCACGGCCATGAAGCCACCGTCGAGGAGCCGCTCGAGAATGGAAGCCACGACCTCCTCCCGTCCGAAGAACAGGTCTCCGTCCTCCGATCGGAAAGCCAGCAACCCGCGATAGGGAGAGACGCTGGCGCGCGAGGGGACCGACAGACCGGGCGCAACGAGCGCCCACGTCGGAGAGCTCGTGGGGGAGGACACATCCGCGACCTCGGCGAGGCCGACGTCCGGGGGAAGCCGACCATCGATCGCCTCGGCGGTCGGGTCGTCGACCAGGACCTGTCCTCGATTGGTCATCTCGAGGAGATGGCCAAGCTCGGCTGCCGGCTTTCCCGCGTACCTTCCGGCCCGGGACTCCGCCGCCCGCGTGACGACAGCCACCCGCGCGTCGAATCGGCCCGCGAGCTCGCGCGCGGCATCGAAGCCATCCTGGGTCGACACGAACGCCGTCGTGAGCGGCCCGTCGTCGACAGGCGAGACGCAGGAGCCACGGTGTGCGGTGGCAACTTCGTTCACCGACTCCTCCGCATCGCGCGCGGACAGAGGGCTCAGGTCGGCCACTACGAGCGTCACGGTTCCGCTCGGCAGGGCGGCGCCCCACCACCGCTTCAGCCTGGCGACGAACGCGGCCGCCGATGCATCGCGGCGCTCCGGATCGGTGGCCAGGTTCGGGCGCAGGATCCGCTCGAGCGCCGCGATGCGCTCGGGCTCGATCCCGCCCCAACTCGGCGCACTCCCCGAGAGAGTCTCGCCGGTGAGCAGGGCGAGGGATGTTGCGGCAAGCGAGTACACGTCCGAGGCCGCCGTCGGTCTCGCGCCCGCAGAGACCTCGGGTGCCGTGTAGCCGGCCGTCCCCGCCCGGCGCAGCTCGTCAGCGGGAGTGGAGGACAGACCAAAGTCGACGAGGACGACCCGGCCCGCGGACGTGAGGATCAGGTTTGCGGGCTTGACGTCTCCGTGCACGACGGGCGGGTCGTGAGCGTGAAGGTGCTCCAACGCCTCGGCGGCCTGTCCGAGATAGTCGATGGCACGCGCCGGGTCGAGACCGGGGTTGCCGTCTTCTTCGAGCAGCACCTCGAGGTCGGTGCCCTCGATCCAGTCCATCGCGATGAGGTACCGGTCGTCCACGAAGAAGTCCTCGCGTACGAGCGGAAGCCCCGGATGGGGCGACAATGAGAGAAGGAGACGCGCCTCGGAGAGCAGGTGGGTCCGGGACGCCTCGTCTGACGCAGGCCGCGTCTTCAGCGCCACGTGGCGACCGTGGAGGTGATCGAGGGCCTGCATGACCTCGCCCTCGCCGCCCTTCCCTACGACTTCGAGCGGCTCGTACCGCTCGCGGAGGAGCTCCGTTTTCATGTGGATCAGCCGGTCGCGCGCAGGTCGCCCAGCTTGACCGCGCCGCGAGAAACCGCCGCGTTTGCGAGCTGCACGCGTCGTCGTTCGCCGTGCGCGCTTACCTCGAACTTGTCGTACAGGCGCGACAGGTGGTTCTTCACCGCCGCCTCGGAAACGACGAGCTCCGCTGCGATCGCCCGGATTGACCCCGGCTCGGTGAACGCGTCGCCGGTCAGCAGCGGGCGGCACAGCGCCAGGAGCACATCGCGCTCGCGCGGCGTGAGTGGAGGCGCCTGTGCGATCGCGGCCGTCTCGTTCCCCCGAGCGGGGCCGTGGAACAGCAGACGAAGTCGCCCGAGGAGGATCTCGTCGCCCGGGTGCAGGGCTCGCTCGCCGATGATCCTTCCTCCGTTCACGAAGGTACCGTTGCGAGAGCCGAGGTCGCGGACGCACCACGTGTCGCCGAATCGCTCGAAGACGGCATGCACGCGGGAGACCCCGTCGGCGTCCACGACCACGTGGTTCGACTCGAGGGTTCCGACGGTCAGTCGCTCGGAGTCGAGCGTTCGAAGCTCCCGCCCGCTTCGGCCCCACACCTCGACGTAGCTGCTCACCGCGAAACCCCAGGCCGAGGGGCCCATGCAGCTATACGGAGACCGCGCATGGACGACATCCTTCTCTTCCCGCAGCCAAACCGCAATAGCCGCCGGCAGCGAGATCGACTCTAGTTCCGCTTCGACACCCAGAGCCCGCCGAACGGCACCCAGCGGCCCTTCGTCCAGCGCTGGAGCTGGCCCTGCTGGATCGGGAAGCCGTCGCCCCTCCCCGTTTTCACCGAGATCCCGGGAAGCAGGAACGGGTTCCCGGCGCTCGTGATCGAGCGAGCGCGCGCCATCAGCCCAGCGCGGGTCGGATTGGCGCCGAGCCGCTTCAAGAGCCCGACCGTCTCGTGGGCCACCGCCATCCCGTACACGTGGTAGACGTCGTTGATGTTCTCGCCGTCGGCGTACCTGCCCATCAGCGAGCGGTAGAGCTTCATCCCGGGGTCGTTCTTCCAACGCGGATCTGTCGGGTCCTTGAGGATCGTGCTCGTGATCGTGCCCTCGACCGCCTTGTTCTTCCCGCCCTCGGAGGCGAGCAGCATGATGTTCGAGGTGCCGGACACCCCGTTGTTGATCACCAGGGGCCGCCACCCCAGCCGGTTCGCGAAGACGTAGGCCTGGACCGCGAACGTGGGGGTCGCGAAGATCGCGAGCACGTTCGCCTTGGAGGCCTTGAGCTTCGCGATCTGCGAGCCGACGTCGGGGGACGTCACCTGGTACGGCTCGGCCGCTACGACCTTCGACCCCGAGCGACCGAGCCCGCGCTTGAGGCCGCCGAGAAGATCCTTCCCGTAGTCGTCGTTCTGGAAGAGGACGGCGATCCTCGCCTTCTTCTGCGTCTTCGCGACGTACTGGCCGTAGACCCAGCCCTCGGCTGCGTAGCTCGGCTGGAAGCCGATCGTCCACGGGTACTTCGCGGCGTCGCGCCCCCACGTGGTCGCGCCCGAGGCGGCGAAGAGCTGAGGCACCTTCATCTGGTTCAAGTAGTCGCGGACAGCGAGGTTGTGTTCGGTCCCGAGGGTGTTGAAGACCGCGAAGACCCGGTCCTGCTCGACGAGGCGCCGAACCGCCTGCACCGTCGTCGCCGGGTTGTAGCCGTCGTCCACGATCTTGTACTCGATCTTCCGCCTGGCGACGCCGCCCTTGGCGTTGATGGAGTCGAAGTAGGCCTTGGCGCCGCGCGCGACCGACGCGTAGGCGGCGGCCGGGCCCGTCAGTGGCGACGTTCCGCCGACGAGAATCGCCGTCGAGGTGATGCCCGGGTCCGCCGAGGAGCGGGCGAAGCCCGCAGGCAGAGCCACGACGAGCGCAGCTGCGAGCGCGATCACGAGTGCGGACGGGCGTCTCATCGTCGACTCCTCCCAGATTCGAGGTTCTACTCCGACCGAGAGTAGCGACGACTCGAGATCAGCTGCCCGATTCTCCGGAAGAGACCCCCGACTCCGTTGGGCAGCACGAACATGAGCAGGATCAGGACGACGCCGTAGACGATCGCGGGGCCACCGGGCTTCTGCGTCTCCTCGATGATCCGGCTCGGCAGCAGCGAGCCGAGGTCCTGCCCCTGCGCCCACAGGGGCAGGTAGTAGACGAAGATCGCCCCGAAGACCAGGCCCGAGAGGCCACCGAGACCCCCGACGACGATCCCGACGAGCAGGAAGATCGACAGCGCGATGGGGAACGTGTCCGGATTGACGAAGGCGCTGACGAGCGCGAACAGGCCGCCGGCGACACCCGCGTACGCCGCGCTGATGCCGAATGCGAGCGTCTTGTAGCGGGCGAGGCTCACACCCGAGGAGACGGCGGCGGTCTCACTGTCGCGGACGGCGCGGAACGCGCGGCCCGTCCGCCCGCGGAGAATGAGCCACGCGACGGCGAAGAGAACGAGCGCGATCGACCAGGCGAGGTAGTACATCCAGTCGTTCGGCGTGAACGTGAGCCCTCGCAGCTCGAAGGTCGCGTTGGCCGAGGGCGGGATGACCTGGGCGTTCGAGCCGGTGAGCTCCGGGGTCCCGAAGAGCTGGATGCCGGAGCCTCCCCCTGTGAACTCTTCGAACCGCTTGACGGTGGACGGCATCGCCACCGCG
>DATFEK010000192.1:0-3883 GCA_035251305.1 Gaiellaceae bacterium
CGTCCGAAGACGACCTCCTCCGCGGCGCGGCCGCCGAGGAACACCATCATCAGGTCGACGAGCTCCTCGCGTGTGTGGAGGTAGCGATCCTCGGCAGGCATGTTCAGCGTGTAGCCGAGCGCCTGCCCGCGCGAGACGATGGTCGCCTTCTGCGCCGGGAAGAGCCCGCCGACGAGGTGCGACATCAACGCGTGACCCGCCTCGTGGTACGCGAGGATCCGCTTCTCGCGCTCGGAGACCACGCGCCGCTGCTGCAGTCCGGCGACGATGCGCTCCATCGACGTGTCGAAGTCCGAGTGCCGGATGAACTGCGCTCCGCTGCGCCCAGCGAGGATCGCCGCCTCGTTGCAGAGATTCGCGAGGTCCGCGCCCGTGAGCCCGGACGTCTGCCTGGCGACGAGTCCGAGGTCGACGTCGGCGGCGAGCGGCTTGTCTCGTGTGTGGACGCCGAGAATCGCCTCGCGGCCCGCCACGTCGGGGGCGGAGACATGCACCTGCCGATCGAAACGGCCGGGGCGCAGCAAGGCAGGATCGAGATCCTGGAGCCGGTTCGACGCGGCCATGACCACGACCTCGTCCCGAGCGCTGAAGCCGTCGAGCTCGACGAGGAGCTGGTTGAGAGTCTGGTCGTGCTCGCGGTGGAATCCGCCTCCCGCACGCGCGGTACCGACGGCGTCGAGCTCGTCGATGAAGACGATCGCCGGCTCGTGCTTGCGGGCCTCCTCGAAGAGCTTGCGTATTCGTGCGGCGCCGAGACCCGCGAACATCTCGACGAACGAGGAGGCGCTCTGTGAGTAGAAGTTCGCCCCGGACGCGCTGGCAACCGCCTTCGCGAGAAGCGTCTTCCCTGTACCGGGCGGTCCATGCAGCAGAATCCCGCGTGGCACCCGGGCACCCAGCCGCTCGAACCGCTTGCGATCGCGGAGGAAGTCCACCACCTCCTGCAGCTCCTCCTTCGCCTCGTCGAGCCCCGCGACGTCGTTCCAAGAGACCTCGACCTGCGAGCCCTTCACGACCGGCGCGGGCTTCGCGCGGGGCATGAAGCGCAGCGTGTACAGCAGGAGCACGATGACGACCCCGAAGAACACGATCGGAAGCCACGTGAGCAGCGTGTTCTCGAGATCGCCCACCTAGAGGCCTATCGGCAGGCGTCACGCGAGCCTCAAGCGCGAGCCGCTACCTCATGCCGCTGCCCGTCTAGGTGACGACGGGGGTCGGACCGGACGCAGCAGAGGCGCGACCGACCGAGTTCGTGGCCGTGACGACCACGCGAATCGTCGAGCCCGCGTCGCCGGCGCTGACGACGTACGTGCCGCCTGTGGCGCCCGGAAGATCGAGGCAGCTCGCTCCGGCCGCGGAGCAGCGCTGCCATTGGAACGCGAAGCCTGTCGGGCTTCCGTTCCAGTTGCCCGTCGTCGCCGTCAGAGTTTGGCCAGCCAGCGCGGTTCCGGTGATCGTCGGTAAGGCGGTGTTCGTGGGGGCACCGGTTGCCTGCACCGCAGCCGTCGGCGCCGACGCCTCGGTGGCGGCTCCCACGGCGTTCCGCGCGGTGACACTCACGCGGAGTGAGGAGCCGACGTCGGCATCGGTCACCACGTATGTCGGATCCGTTGCCCCTGGGATCGCAACGCAGGACGCCCCGCCGGAGTCGCATCGCTCCCACTGGGGGGCAAAGCTCGTCGGGGCACCGGCCCACGTCCCGGTCGTCGTCGTGAGCGTTTGCCCAACGGCTGCTGTACCGGTGACGGTCGGCGCCGCTGTCGCGCGCGGCGCAAGCTGCACGGTCATGCGCGCCGCCATGACCCTCGCCAGTTGCGTCATCGCCGAAAGGGGGACTCGACGGCCCGCAACTCCGACCGTCAGCAGCCCTCCGAGCACCCGTTCGACCCTGAAGATCGAGAGGTGCAAGTCCGTCCGCAAACCCTCGGCCCGAACGATGATGAGGACATCGAACGAGCCCGCACCAACTCCGAGGTTGCGGGGGCGACCGACCTGGACGCTCGAAACCACCCCTCCGGTCAGGAGCTCCTCTTCGAACGATTCGACGATGAGCTTCCTCCCACCCCTGGATGCGAATAGGCGCCTGAGCTGCACGACGTACTGCGTCGTCGCGCGGGCGCTCGTGCCGACCGCAGCTTCGCTGTCGACGTACGGCAGCGAAACGGAGCCCACAGCGCCGTCCTCGAACTCGCGCCCGTAGGAGATCGCGGAGGGAAACTCGCCGTCCTTGTAGTACGCCTGACGCGTCACGCTCGCGCCTCGGAGGTCGGCGGCCGTGAGCACCATCAGCCTGGGATCGGGAGCTCCCGGCGCAGGTCGGATCGAGTGGGCAGCGGGCGCGTCCGTGGCTCGAGCACCGGTCAGGAGAAGGAAACCCGCGGCGAGCGCGGCACTCGCGATCACGTTCCTCCGCGCGGCGCCCACCCGCCGACCCTATTCGGGTCCTACAGTCGCGTCAACGCCGCAGCCGACGACTGGGGGCCAGGTCAGGAAGTCGGCCGCTCGAGGGCGAGGCAGGCGTCGCGGGCAGCGTTGGCGACCTCGAGCTGCGATTCCGATGGCTCTGCCGTGGAGAACCGTCGCTGGAGCTCGAATCCGGGTCGGGCAAGCGCTCGGGCGGCACGGTTCTCGGGGTGTCGAGCGACCCAGGAGAAGAGCTCGACCGAGCCTCCCACGGCGGCCACGAGCCCGAGCATGCGCGCGACCCCTCGAGTTCCCGCCGGTGCCCTGGATGCGACGACGTTCGCTGCGAGGGACGAGACGACCATCGGTGCAATGAGCTGCGATCCGCACCGTGGGTGCTCCTTGGGAGCTCGCATGCCGCCGTTCTCGTACGTACCGATCGAGATGTGCTCGGCACCGTGGTATGCGGCGAGGTCGGGTCCGCGAAGCGAAAGAACCGCCGGGACGAACGCCACCCCGACGGCGACGAGCTCGCGCGCTCCAGCCGGGAGCGAGGAGCGGCGCAGCGCGCGTGCAGCCACCGTCGTCGCGGCGATCGACCCGAGCACGGCCGGCCGCTCGAACGGAAAGCGAGCTCGAGGGAGCGCGCGCCGCACCATGGGTAGCAATGCGAACGCCTCTGCGAGCGCGATGGGGCCGCGCAGGATCGGCATTCGAGAACGCGCCTCCGGGGCGAAGTGCGGCTTGCGTCCCGAAGAAACGTGGAGCGTGCCGTCTGCGTCGCGAACGGCGCACGCCCACGAGGTGACTCCATGTACGAGCACCCCGTTCTGGAGCGCCATCCCTCCGAGCCGCACCGGTTTTTCGTCCACCATCAGACTGTAGAGGTTCTACCTGCCAGCTCGCGAAGCGCCTGCTGGAGCGCATCGGCGGCAGGACCACGTCCGAAAGCACGGCCGTCGATCTCGACCAGCGGCATGACTTCGCGAACGGACGACGACGTGAACGCTTCCTCCGCTTCGAGCAGGTCGCCGAGTGGAAACGCACCCTCCTCGACCCGGTAGCCACATGCGGGCGCAAGCTCGATGAGCGTTGCTCGCGTGACACCCGCGAGGATCCCGAGGTCGAGCGCCGGCGTCCGGAGGGTGTCGCCGTGTCGCCACCAGACGTTCGTGACCGTGCCCTCCAGCACGACGTCGTCTCCATCCACGAACACCGCCTCGTCGGCGCCTCGACTCTTCGCCTCGGCCTCGGCGGCCATGTTCACGGCATAGCTTGTGGACTTGACTCCCGGGAGCAGCCACGGCACGGCTGCTCGCACCCCGAGGAGAGAGACCGCACTCGCACCACGCTCACGCGCGGGCTCGATCCACTCGGGAATCTCGCTGAGCAGCGCCAGTCCGCTCGGTGGTCCCTCCGCCGGCCCGGCCGTCCAGACGAGGCGCAACGACGCGTCGCCACGCTTGGCCTTCGGCAGGAC
>DATFEK010000039.1:0-4857 GCA_035251305.1 Gaiellaceae bacterium
CCTCCGTCGGTGTCTCTCGAGCTCGTCTCCGAGCTGAACGAAGGGCTCGTCTGCCTCTCTGGCTGCGCCCGCCGGGGTCTAGGGGTGTCCAACCCAAACGCCGCCGCGGTTCTTGCAGCGGCGTTCGGGCCGCGATTCTTCATCGAGCTCCAGCGGCCCTTCGAGCGGGGAGATGCGCGGCGGCTCGCCATCCTGCGCGATCTCGCCGAGCACCTCGGAGTCGAGACGGTCGCCACCGGCGACGTGCACGCCCACCACCCGCGGCGCACGCTGCTGCAGGACGTTCTCGTCGCGATCCGCTGCCGGACGTCACTCGAGGGCTGTGAGCCGGAGCGGCGCGGGAACCGAGAGAGCTACCTGCGCTCGCCGGACGAGATGCTCGAGCGCTTCTCCTTCGACCGAGCCGCCGCCGAGCGAAGCGCAATCCTCGCCGAGCGGCTCGAGTTCGATCTGACGGAGGAGCTCGGGTACCGCTACCCGGATTTCTCCGACGGCGAGGAGCCTGCGATCCGCCAGCTCGCGGCGATCTGCCAGCGAGCTTTCCACGAACGCTATGAACGACCTTGTGGCTCTGAGCCACAAGGTCCAAAAAGCGTTCGAATGCATGCACGTGCACGCCTGGAGGACGAGCTGCGGCTGATCGACGAGCTCGGACTCGCCGGGTTCTTCCTCCTTCATCACGAGGTGCTCGAGCTCGCCCGCGAGGCAGCGCGCGAGGTGCGCGGCCTCGATTCTCCGAGGAGCTTCCTCCCGCCGGGGCGCGGGCGGGGGAGCTCGGTCGGCTCGATCGTCTGCTATCTCACAGGCCTCTCGCACGTCGACCCCGTCTCGAACGACCTCTCGCTCGGACGCTTCCTGAACCGAGAGCTCGCCTCCGTGCCGGACATCGACCTCGACTTCCCGCGCGACATCCGCGAGAAGCTCATCGTCGCGGTCACCGAGCGCTACGGGCGTGAGCACGCGGCGCTCGTCGCGAGCTTTGCGACCTACCGCTCGCGCGGCGCGATCCGTGACGTGGGCAGGGCGCTCGGCCTCCCGTTCGCCGAGCTCGAGCGGCTCGCCCGGCTTTCGGATGGCTGGGACGCACGGCGGGTGGGGGAGGAAGTCGCGCGGCTTCCCGACGGGGAGCGAAAGCTCGAGTCGCGGCGCTGGCGCGCGTTCGCCTGGCTCACGGGAGAGATCGCGGGCCTGCCGCGCCACGTCTCGCAGCACCCGGGCGGGATGATCGTCTCCACGCGGCCGCTGATCGAGCTCGTGCCGGTGCAGCCTGCGGCGATGGCGGGACGCCAGCTCTGCCAGTGGGACAAGGACTCCTGCGCCGACGCCGGCTTTCTCAAGATCGACCTGCTCGGCCTGGGGATGCTGTCGGCGGTCGAGGACTGCGTCGAGCAGATCGCACGGACGCACGGCGAGGTGATCGACCTCTCGCGCATTCCCTTCGACGACGCTGCCGTCTTCGACGAGATCCAGCGGGCGGACACGGTCGGCGCGTTCCAGATCGAGAGTCGCGCACAGATGCAGAGCCTCCTGCGCACGAAGCCGGAGAACCTCGACGACTTGACGGTGCAGGTCGCGCTCGTTCGCCCCGGCCCGATCCAGGGGAAGGCGGTGCATCCGTACATCGACGCGAGGCAACGGCTGCGCGAAGACCCGTCCTACGTCTGGCCGGTCGACCACGAGCTCCTGCGCGAGCCGCTGCGCTCGACGTTCGGCGTCGTCGTCTTCCAGGACCAGGTGCTCGAGGTCGCGATCGCGCTCGCCGGGTTCACGGTCGGGGAGGCCGAGGGGCTGCGGCGGGCGATGAGCCGCAAGCGGAGCCACGACGCGCTCGAGGCGTATCGCGGGCGCTTCGTGGCGGGTGCTGGAGAGAAGGGGGTCGACGCGGAGACGGCGGACACGGTCTTCGACAAGCTCGTCGGCTTCTCCGGCTTCGGCTTTCCCAAAGCTCATGCTGCCGCGTTCGGGCTCCTCGCGTACCAGTCGCAGTGGCTGAGGCATTACCACCCGGCGGAGTTCCTCTGCGCGCTCCTGAATGCGCAGCCGATGGGGTTCTATCCGCCCGCGACGCTCGTTCGCGACGCGCAGCGGCATGGGGTGGACGTCCTTCCCGTCGACGTCAATCTCAGCAACGCGCACTGCGCATTGGAACTTTGTGGCTCAGAGCCACAAGGCTGGGTGCGGGCAGTGCGGGTTGGGTTGAGCTACATCGCCTCGGTGGGAAAGGACGAGGCCGAGGCGCTCGTCGCCGAGCGCGAAGCGCATGGGCCGTTCCGAGGGATAGCCGACCTCGCACGCCGAGCGCCGCTTTCCCAAGACGAGCTCGAGGCGCTCGTCAAAGGCGGGGCTTGCGACGGGCTCAACCTTCCGCGGCGAAAGCTTCTCTGGGAGCTCGGGCTCGTCTTCCGGGAGCAGTCGGTGCCAGGGACTGGGGGCGAGGCGAAGCAGCTCCCGCTCTCCCTCGAGCCGACTGCCGAGACACCCGCGCTCCGCGACCTGACGCGCTGGGAGCGCATGCTCGCCGATTACAAGCACACGGGGATGTCCGTCGGGACGCACCCGCTCGCGCTCCTGCGCCCGCACCTTCCCGAGGGGACGCTCTCGAGCGCCGAGCTCCAGGAGCAGCGGCACGGTCAACACGTGGCTGTCGCGGGGATGACTATCGTGCGCCAGCGGCCGTCGACGGCGAAGGGGATCGTCTTCATGCTCCTCGAGGACGAGCATGGGCAGGTGAACCTGATCGTGCAACCGCACGTCTACGAGCTGCATCGCGCGACGGTGCGGGCGGAGCCGCTCGTCCTCGCCCGTGGCCGCTACGAGCGAGTGGGGGAGAACCGGAACGTCCTGGTCTCGGAGCTCGAGTCGCTTGGCCCGCTCGCGCGTCAGGTCGCGGACAACGACACCGTCTGGGAGTCGCTCCCGCGGCCGCACTCCTTCGGTCGGCGTACCTGACGATGTCCCTGATCATGGTGACCCGTCTTCGAGGCGAGGAGCGTCTCTTCGCGGTTGTTCCCTAGCGCTGCGTGGTCAGTTTCCTGGAGAGAGTGAACGCCGTCTCGACGAGCCCGATGTGCGTGAAGGCCTGCGGGAAGTTGCCGACGAGGCGCTTGCGCTCGGGGTCGTACTCCTCCGAGATGAGACCCAGGTCGTTGCGGAGCGAGAGCAGCCGCTCGTACAGCTCGATCGCCTCGTCGAGACGTCCCTGCTGCGCGAGCACGGCTGCGAGCCAGAACGAGCACGGGAGGAAGACGCCCTCGCCCGGAGGCAGTCCGTCCACGTCGACGTTCTCGGAGTCGGCGCGGTAGCGCTCGACGAAACCGTCTCGGGTGAGGTCGCGCTGGATCGCCTCGACGGTGCCGACGACCCTAGGGTCCGTCGCGGGCAGGAACCCGACGAGGGGGATGAGCAACAGGCTCGCGTCGAGCCGGTCCGAGCCGTAGTACTGCACGAACGAGCCGAGCGCCGCGTTGTAGCCGGAACGCAGCACATCGCCGCGAATCTCCTCCCGCGCGGACCGCCAGCGCTCTACCGGCCCCTCGCGCCCGAGGTTCTCGACGGACTTCACCGCGCGATCGAACGCGACCCAGGCCATGACCTTCGAGTGCGTGAAGTGACGGCGCGGCCCGCGGACTTCCCATATGCCCTCGTCCTCCCGGCGCCATCCCGACTCGAGCCAGTCGAAGGTCTTCCGGGCGAGCTTCCAGGCGTCCTCCGATGCACCGAGCCCTTGCCTGCGCGCGCGGTAGAGCGCGTCGACGACCTCGCCGTAGACGTCGAGCTGCAGCTGATCCGAGGCTCCGTTTCCCACTCGAACCGGGCGCGAGCCCTCGTAGCCGGCGAGCCAGGGCAGCTCGAACTCGGTGAGTCGCCGTTCCCCGGCGACGCCGTACATGATCTGCAGATCGTCCGGGGAGCCTGCGATCGCGCGCAGCAGCCAGTCGCGCCACGCGCCTGCCTCTTCGACGTAGCCGGCGCGGACGAACGCGAGCAGCGTGAGTGTCGCGTCGCGGAGCCAGCAGTAGCGGTAGTCCCAGTTGCGCACGCCGCCGAGCCACTCCGGGAGCGACGTCGTCGGAGCGGCGACGATCCCTCCCGTGGGCGCGTACGTGAGCGCCTTCAGCGTGAGCAGCGATCGGCGCAGGGCTTCGTCCCAGCGACCCGCAGGCGTGCACCGATCCGACCACTCCTCCCAGTACGACACCGTGTCGTCGAGCGCCTCGAAGGGGTCGATCGGCTCCGGGAGGCCCTCGTTCGACGGGAACCAGGTCAGCACGAACGGAACCTGGTCGCCCTCTCCCACCGCGAACGAGGCGTAGGTGCGCAGGTCGCGCCCTTCGAGCTCGACGGGTGTATGAAGCGCCACGGCATCCGGGCCTGCGATCGCGACGAGCGTGCCGTCGAGATTCCGCACCCACGGGACGATCGACCCGTAGTCGAAGCGGAGCGCGAGCTCCATCGTCATCTCCACCCGTCCGCTGACCCCTTCGACGATGCGGACGACATCGGGTTTCGTCGCACGTGGAGGCATGAAGTCGACGAGACGCACTGCTCCCGTCGACGTCTCGAGTTCGGTCTCGAGGACGAGCGTGTCGCCGCGGTAGCGACGTCCCGGCGAGCGGAACTCACCCTGCGGCTGGATCGTCCAGTGACCGTTCTTCTCCTCGCCGAGCAACGCGGCGAAGACGGCACTCGAGTCGAAGCGCGGCAGACACAGCCAGTCCATGCAGCCGTACCTGCTGACGAGCGCAGCGGTCTGCAGGTCGCCGATCAGCCCGTAGTCCTCGATGAGCGCCATCGGACCTCTAGAGGTCTCCGTCCACGAACGTCGCGTACTTGCTCAGGCGGCTCTCCACGGCGCGA
>DATFEK010000052.1:0-8482 GCA_035251305.1 Gaiellaceae bacterium
AGTTTCCAACAACGACCGAAAGGCGTCGGCTGTACGAGGTTGAGGCTGGGCACGAGTGGCAGTCAAAGAAGAGAAGATCGAGGTCGAAGGCGAGGTCGTCGAAGCTCTGCCCAGCACGATGTTCCGGGTACAGCTCGACAATGGACACGCAGTGCTCGCCCGGATCTCGGGGAAGATGCGCAAGCACTACATCCGCATTCTTCCCGGCGACCGCGTCAAGGTCGAGCTCTCTCCTTACGACCTCACCCGCGGCCGCATCACCTTTCGGATGAAGTGATCGAGCTCATGAAAGTCCGTCCCTCAGTGAAGCCCATGTGCGAGCGCTGCCGCGTGATCAAGCGGCACGGCCGCACGATCGTCATCTGTTCGAACCCCAGGCACAAGCAAAGGCAGGGCTAGACACGTGGCACGCATCGCAGGCGTCAACCTCCCCACGCAGAAGCGGCTCGAGATCGGGCTGACGTACATCTACGGCATCGGGCGTTCGACAGCGCAGAAGATCATTCGCGAGCTCGAGCTCGATCCGGACGAGAAGGTGCGGGACCTCACGGACGAGGAGGTCACGAAGCTGCGTGGGTACATCGACGGAGAGCTCGAGGTCGAGGGCGATCTGCGTCGCGATCGCGGACAGGCGATAAAGAGGCTCACGGAGATCGGTAGCTATCGCGGGATCCGCCACAGGCGAGGTCTCCCCGTGCGCGGTCAGCGAACGAAGACGAATGCGCGCTCGCGGAAGGGCCCGAAGAAGACCGTCGGACGCGGCAAGAAGGCCGCCACCAAGACCTAGGAATGGCACCTCCTCGCAGAGCCGCGACTCGGGGTCGCACACGACGCCGGGTCAGGAAGAACATCGCCATCGGACAGGCGCACATCAAGACGTCGTTCAACAACACGATCGTCACGCTGACCGACAGCGAGGGGAACGTCATCGTCTGGGAGTCCGCAGGCTCGGCCGGCTTCAAGGGCTCCCGCAAGTCCACGCCGTTCGCCGCGCAGGTCACCGCTGACAACGCCGCGCGTAAGGGAATGGAGCACGGCCTCCAGAAGGTCGAGGTCTTCGTCAAGGGCCCGGGCTCCGGGCGGGAGACCGCGATCCGCTCCCTCCAGGCCGCCGGCCTCGAGATCCTCGGTGTGAAGGACGTGACGCCGCAGGCCCATAACGGTGTGCGCCAGCGGAAGCGCAGGAGGGTTTAGGCAGATGGCTCGAGACCTCGGACCGAAGTGTCGGCTCTGCCGCCGCGAGGGCGTGAAGCTGTTCCTCAAGGGTGAGCGCTGCCTCACCGAGAAGTGCGCGGTCGAGCGGAGGAGCTATCCGCCGGGCGAGCACGGTCGCGGCCGGATCAAGCAGAGCCAGTACCTCCTGCAGCTTCGGGAGAAGCAGAAGGCGCGGCGCTACTACGGCCTCCTCGAGAGGCAGTTCCGCTCGACGTACGAGAAGGCCGCCCGCGGTCACGGCGCTCCGGGTGAGAACCTCTTGCGGATGCTCGAGACGAGGCTCGACAACGTCGTCTATCGCCTCGGCTTCGCCGGCTCGCGCGCGCAGGCACGACAGCTCGTCCGGCACGGGCACTTCCACGTGAACGGCCGTCGGGTCAACATCCCGAGTTACGGCGTACGGCCGAACGACGTGATCTCGCTCAGGCCCGGGAGCCCGGTCGAACAGCTCGTTCGCGATGCCACCGACCTCACCGCGGCGGTCGCGCCCTGGCTCCAGGCCGACCACGACGGGCTCACCGGCACCGTTCTCAAGTGGCCGGAGCGCGAGGAGATCGACGCTCCGGTGCAGGAGTCGCTGATCGTGGAGCTGTATTCCAAGTAGTAGGGGGCGAGGCTTGCCTCACCCCTCCCCAAGGAAAGGATTCGTCTTGGCAGTTCGAACCAGTCTGATGGAATTCCAGATCCCGAGGATCATCCACGAGGAGGCCGACGATTATCGCGGGGTCTTCGCGATCGAGCCGCTCGACCGCGGCTTCGGCCATACATTCGGGAATTCGCTTCGCCGTGTGCTGCTCTCCTCGCTCGACGGCGCGGCCGTGACCGCAGTGAAGATCGAGGGCGTCGCCCACGAGTTCACGACACTGAACGGCGTTCGCGAGGACGTCACCGACATCATCCTGAACCTGAAGAACCTCATCGTTCGTCTCCACGGCGCCTCCCCCGAGATCGAGGTCTACATCGCGAAGAAGGGCGCGGGAGTCGTGACGGCGGCTGACATCGAAGCACCGGCTGATCTCGAGATCCTGAACCCCGAGCTCGAGATCGCGCACGTCTCGGACAAGGGCAAGCTCGAGATGACGCTCACGGTCGGCCGCGGCCGCGGCTACGTTCCCGCCGAGCTGAACCGAGGGCCCGAGACCACGATCGGCGTCATTCCGATCGACTCGATCTTCTCCCCCGTCCGGCGTGTCGCCTACGAGGTCGAGGCCGCTCGCGTCGGCCAGAGGACGGATTACGACAAGCTCGTCCTCGACGTCACGACCGACGGCTCGCTGGATCCGCGAGATGCGATCGCCCAGGCGGCGGAGATTCTCATTCGTCAGCTGGCGATCTTCACCGATCTCGACGCGATCGAGGGCCTCGGCGAGCAGGCCGCAGAGGCGGCGGCCGAGGCACCGGTCACGCACGGGATGGAGAACTTCCCGATCGAGGAGCTGGAGCTCGGCGTTCGCTCGTACAACTGCCTGAAGCGAGTGGGTATCGAGACGATCGGCGATCTGACCTCGAAGTCCGAGAACGAGCTCGTCGCGATTCCGAACTTCGGTCGCAAGTCGATCGAGGAAGTCCGCGCGGCGCTCGGTGCCCACGGCCTGACGCTCAAGGGCGAGGAAATCGGCTAGATGCGCCACCAGCGGTCCGGCAAGAAGCTCGGGCGGGACTCCGCCCATCGCAAGGCGCTGTACTCGAATCTCGCAGGCGCCCTGATCGAGCACGGCCGGATCCAGACGACCGAGGCGAAGGCGAAAGCGGTCAAGCCTTTCGCAGAGAAGATGATCACCCTGGGCAAGCGCGGCGATCTCCATGCCCGACGACAGGCGCTTGCCGCGCTTCGCTCGAACGACGTCGTGCACCGGCTCTTCGCCGACGTCGGGCCGCGGTTCACTGAACGGCCGGGCGGCTACACGCGCATCGTCCGGCTCGGCCAGCGCCAGGGGGACGCCGCCGAGATGGTCTACCTCGAGCTCGTGGACTACGAGCCCGTGGCGACGCCTCTCTCCGTTTCCCGCGCCCAGCGCGAGGACGAAGCGCCGGCCGACGAGTAGGGCCGTGCTCCACGACGCGCTCGCCGTGAGTCGCGCGTTCACGTCGGGGGCGGTCGCTCTACCCTTCCAGCGTGCTCTTCCTCATCGGCGTCTTGCTGGCGATCTTCGTCCTTCCGTCGCCCTGGGGGCTCGTCGCGGTCGCGATCGGCGCGATCCTGGACATTGCCGAGACGGGCGTGTTCATCTGGTGGTCGAAGCGGCGGAGCGCCACGGTCGGTGTCGACTCGCTCGTGGGCAAGCGCGGGGTGGCCGTCGACGCGCTCTGGCCCGAGGGGCAGGTGAAGCTCGCGGGTGAGATCTGGAAGGCTCGCTGCGAAGGTGGTTGCGATCCGGGGACGGCGATTGTCGTCCGCGAGGTCCAGGGACTGACCCTGATCGTCGATCCGGCCTAGATGCGTGACGGGAGATTCAGACGGGCCGACTGACCGCCGCGACACGGCGCCGGATCGCCGGTCGCGTACGTCCGTCGATATGTAGCCCTCGGCTCGAGCTCGGGGCTACAGTGACCCTCGTGCGGGTCGCCTCCGCCTCGGTCGTCATCGTCGCGCTCGCGCTCGTTTCCGTCGTCTTGGGGGCTCCGGGCGAGTGGGAGACTCGTGCGCCCATGCCCGTGCCGCGCACGGAGGTCGTCGCCGCGACCGTCGGACCCGAGATCATGGTGCTCGGCGGGCTCACCGCCGATCGCGGCGCGTCGCGTCGCGCTGACGCGTATTCGCCTTCGCTCGATCGCTGGCGGCGCCTCCCGGACCTTCCCGTCGGGATCCATCATGCGATGGCGGTAGGTTCCGGCGGAAAGCTCTACGTGCTCGGTGGGTACACCGTCGCCGGAGTCCCGCTGAGGCAGTTTCTCGTACTCGAGCGCGGCAGGTGGCGCGCGCTTCGGAAGATGCCGTTTCCGCGGGCGGCTGCCGGAGCGGGAGTCGCCGGGAGGCGCGTCGTCGTCGCGGGGGGGATCGGCGCCGGTGGCCGTCTTGCTCGCAACGCGCTCTCGTTCGACCTCCGCGCTGAGCGCTGGTCCGTCATTTCGGGGCCGACGGCGCGCGAGCACCTCGGCGTCGCCGCCTTCGGAGGAACGATCTACGCCGTCGCCGGCCGCACCGCCGGCCTCGACACGAACCTCCTCGACTTCGAGAGCTACCGGCCGGGCGATCGCAGCTGGAGGCGCCTCCAGCCGGTGCCCGACGCGCGTGGCGGCACGGGTGCGGTCGGCGTCACAGGGCATATCGTGTCCGTCGGCGGCGAAGAGCAGGGCGGCACGATCGCCGAGGTGCTCGCCTATCGAATCGCAGACCGCAGGTGGGTGCGCCTTGCCGACTTGCCGACGCCGAGGCACGGTGTCGGGGTCGCGGCTCTCGGCGGACGAGTCTTCGTCATCGGCGGAGGGCCCGAGCCCGGCCTCACGGTCAGCTCGGCGAACGAGTCGCTGGGGATCGGCTCGTAGCCGCGAACCCACGCGCGCGGCAACTCTAGCCGCCGAGGTGCG
Source organism: Gaiellaceae bacterium (assembly GCA_035251305.1). Classification (GTDB taxonomy): domain Bacteria; phylum Actinomycetota; class Thermoleophilia; order Gaiellales; family Gaiellaceae; genus GMQP-bins7. Next base: position 4,744 of record DATFEK010000052.1, read on the forward strand.
CGCCGGTGGGCACCATGATGTCAGGTCGTGAAGCTCAAGCTGACTCTCGAGTACGACGGGATCGGCTTTCGCGGTTGGGCGCGGCAGCCAGGGGAGCGAACCGTGGAGGGCGTCGTGCGCGAGGCTCTCGATGCCGTGTTCCCCCGCTGGGACGGCCTCGCGGTCGGAGGTCGCACCGACGCGGGCGTGCACGCGACGGGCCAGGTTGCGAGCTTCGACGCGGAGGGCGGCCCGCCCGCGGAGCGGACGGCCGAGGCGCTGAACGCCATGCTCCCGAACGACGTCGCCGTGCTGGAGGCCGAGGAGGCCCCCGGGGACTTCCACGCCCGCTTCTCGGCTCGAGCGCGCTCGTACCGTTATCGCGTGCTCTCCGGCCGAGCTCGCTCGCCGCTCGAAGCGCAGCGGGCGCTGTGGTGGCCTCGGCCACTGGAGGTCGCGGTGCTCGAGTCGGCGGCAGCTCTTCTCGCTGGCGAGCACGACTTCCGCGCGTTTACGCCGACCGAGACTCAGCACGAGGTGTTCGTCCGGAAAGTGCACGCCGCGGCCTGGGAAAGGGATGGCGATCGGCTCGACTTCACGATCACAGCCGGCAGTTTTCTCCGGCACATGGTGCGGACACTCGTGGGAACCATGCTGGAGGCAGGCTCGGACGCGCCCGCTCGCATCCAGTCGCTGCTCGATGGCGGGACGCGCGCGGACGCAGGTCTCACCGCTCCTCCGTGGGGTCTTTACCTGGAACGGGTCGACTACTGAGGGTCGGATCCCGGGTCGTGTCCCAAAGGGACACGCTCCGCTTCGTCTCGACTCCAAGCACCCTTACGTCCGAGCCCGGGTCTCCGCTGGACATGTCCCGGGGTCTGACCCCGGGTCCATCCACTGAGCCCTGGCTACGATCGAAGGCGTGCGCTTCCGAATCGTTCTCTTCGACCTCGACGGCACGCTCATCGACTCGGGGCCGATCATCCTCGCCTCGATGCAGCACGCCGTGCGAACGGTGCTCGGGCGCGAGATCCCGCCGGACGAGCTCGGGCTCACCATCGGCGGCCAGGGAATCGTCGCGCAGATGCAGGCGATCGACGCCGAGCACGCCGACGAGCTGCTCGAGGTCTACAAGGCGCACAACGACGGCCTCCACGAGACGCTCGAGGCGTTCGACGAGCTGATCGCATTCCTTCCCCGGCTCAAAGCCGAAGGGCGGCGGCTCGGAATCGTGACCGCGAAGCGCCACCGGACGGTCGGGCTCGCGCTCGACCGCTTCCCGGCACTTCGCGACGACTTCGAGGTGGTCATCGCACACGAGGACACCGATCGGCACAAGCCCGATCCGGACCCCGTCGCGCTCGCGATCGAGAGGCTCGGCGGAGTGCCGTCCGACGCTGCCTACGTGGGGGACTCGCCGTTCGACATCCAGGCGGCGAAGGCGGCCGGCGCGTACGCCGTCGCCGTCGGTTGGGGTGGGATCCACCCGGACGAGCGCCTGCTCGCCGAGGACCCCGACGCCTTCGTCCGAACGCCGGAGGAGCTCCTCGGTGTCCTGTGAGCGGGGTCAGAGCCATGGGGTCTGACCTCGTTGCCCCAGCCAACCGCGTGACCGAACTCCGCAGGCTGATCGAGCACCACAACTACCGCTACCACGTCCTCGACGAGCCGGAGATCCCCGACAGCGCCTACGACGCGCTCTACGACGAGCTGCAGCAACTGGAGCAGAAGCATCCCGATCTCGTCGCCGACGACTCGCCCACACAGCGCGTCGGTGCCGCGCCGGCTACGGGGTTCCGCAAGGTCGACCACCTTTCGGCGATGGGCTCGCTCGAGAAGGTGACGACGCGGGAGGCGCTCGAGAAGTGGGCCGACGACATCCGCAAGCGCCTGGGGACCGACGAGGCCGTGGCGTACGTGCTGGAGCCGAAGATCGACGGCTCTGCGGTGTCACTCGTGTACGAAGACGGTCGCTTCGTGCGCGGTGCAACGCGCGGAGACGGCCTGCGCGGCGAAGACGTGACGGCGAACCTCCGCACCATCGAGGCGATCCCGCTCCGCATGCTGGACACGGATGGAGTCCTCCCGGCCCTCGTCGAGGTTCGCGGGGAGATCTACTTCCCGCTCGACGGGTTCGACCGCTTCAACGAGGCGCAGATCGCCGCGGGGAAGAAGCCCGCGCCGAATGCGCGGAACGCCGCGGCCGGGTCGCTTCGCCAGCTCAACCCAGCGGTGACCGCGGAGCGGCCGCTCTCGATCTTCGTCTACGGCGTCGGGGTACTCGAGGGCGCGCGTCCGCGCACGCACGGGGAGGCGCTCGAGTGGCTCCGCGCACGGGGCTTCCGCACGAACCCGAGCGCCGTGCGGCTCGAGACGATAAACGCGGTCGCCGATGCGTGCGAGGCGTGGGAGGGGCGCCGCGCTTCGCTCCCTTACGAGATCGACGGGATCGTGATCAAGGTCGACTCGTTCGACCAGCAGGAGCGCCTCGGCTCGCTCCACGGGCGTCCGCGTTTTGCCCGTGCGTTCAAGTGGGCTCCGACCTCCGCGGTGACACGGCTCCTGGAGATCCACGTCCGCGTCGGCCGCACGGGTGTCCTCAACCCACTGGCCGAGCTCGAGCCCGTCCACGTCGGAGGTGTGACGGTCTCGAGCGCGACCCTCCACAACGAGGACGACATCCGGCGCAAGGACATCCGCAAGGGCGACCTCGTGATCGTCCAGCGGGCCGGCGACGTGATTCCTCAGGTCGTCGGGCCTGCCGGCGAGCACGAGCCGGGCTCGAAGCCGTGGCGGATGCCGAAGCGCTGCCCGCTCTGCAAGGCCGAAGTCGTGCGGCCCACGGGGGAGGTCATGCACCGCTGCCCGAACCGCGCGTGCCCGTCGCGAGGGCTGGAGACGCTCTACCACTGGGTCGGACCCGCGATGGACATCGAGAACGTCGGCGCGAGCACGATCAAGAAGCTCTGGGACGAAGGGATCGTGCGCTCGCTTCCCGACCTCTACAGGATGTCCGCCGAGCAGCTGGCCTCGCTGGACGGCTTCGCGGAGATCTCGGCCGCGCGCGCATACGACTCGATCCAGACCTCCAAGGCACAGCCGTTCTCGCGCGTCCTCTTCGGCCTCAACATCCCGAAGGTCGGATGGGTGATCGCCCGCAGCCTCGCGCAGCACTTCGGGTCGGCCGACACGCTGCAGAACGCGTCGCTGGAGCAGCTGGAAGAGGTCGAGGGCATCGGGCCCGAGCGAGCCGAGTTGATCGCGGAGTGGTTCGCCGACGCGGAGAATCGTGCCCTGCTCGACGAGCTGGGCGCAGTCGGGCTCCAGCTCGCGGCGGATGATGCCGAACGACCGGCCGACGGCCCGCTGGCCGGGAGCCAGTACGTCATCACCGGCACGCTCGAGGGGTACAGGCGAGAAGAGGCGAAGGTTGCGCTCGAAGCGCTCGGCGCGAAGGTCTCGGACTCGGTCTCGAAGAGGACGACCGGCGTCGTGGTAGGCGAAAACCCGGGTTCGAAGGCCGCGAAAGCGGAGGAGCTGGGAATTCCGGTCTTGTCCGAAGCAGATCTCGCCGAGCTGCTACGAGCGCGCTAGGACCGTCGCGAAGCGATCCTGCGCGGCGCGTGCCGACCAGTACGGAACCGGCGACCCGTTCTGGATGATCGCGAAGACGTAGCGCCGCCGAATGAATCCCGCGAGTGAGGACGCGGCGTTGGTCGTGCCGGTCTTGCCGATCACGCGGCCCCGGGTCGGGCGCCTC
>DATFEK010000078.1:0-2889 GCA_035251305.1 Gaiellaceae bacterium
GCCCTCCGTCATCAGCCTCCCGACGGGCGATCATCCCGAAGGAAGCCCCGAGTTGACCCAGGCCGTCGCGCGGATCGGCCCTCGGCGGCGATTTGCAGTCGACGTCCCTGCCGCACTGAACCTGGTCGGGACGCTGGGAAAGCTCCTCGGGCTCGCGGCGCTCTTCCCGATCCCGTTCGCACTGTGGTACGGGGAGACACCGCTGCCGTTCGTCGTCGCAGGGGTCGCCACCAGCGGATTCGGGTTCGCGCTCGAGCGGCTGACGGTCGGATCGGCGGGGCGGGTCGGAGTCCGGGAGGGATTCCTCGTGGTCGCGCTGACCTGGCTGCTGGCTGCCGCGTTCGCATCCATTCCCTACTTCTTCGAGGGGGGCGAGCAGCTCGCGAGCCCGGTCGACGCGTACTTCGAAGGCATGTCCGGTTTCACGACGACCGGGGCTTCGGTCGTCACCGACTACGACGAGATCAACCGCTCGCTCGGTATCTGGCGGCAGTTTTCTCAGTGGCTCGGCGGGATGGGAATCATCGTGCTGGCGATCGCAGTCCTGCCCCGCCTGCGCGTCGGCGGTCGCCAGATGATGGAGTCGGAGCTCCCCGGTCCCGAGATAGCCCAGCTCTCGGAGCGCATTCGTTCCACGGCTCGAAAGCTGTGGGTCTTCTACGTCGGGCTGACCGCACTCCAGACGGGCATGCTGGCCACGCTCGGCTGGGTCGGAATCGACAACGCGATGACGCCCTATCAGGCGCTCGCGCATGCGTTCTCGACCATGCCGACCGGTGGCTTCTCGACGAGGCCCGACTCCGCCGCGGGCTTCTCGGCAGAAGCGCAGTGGATCCTGGCTCTCTTCATGCTCATCGCGGGAGCCAACTTCGCGCTCATGTACCGCGGATTCGTCCTCCGGCGGCCCCGTGTGCTCGTACGCGACGAGGAGCTCCGGCTCTATATCGCGCTCACTCTCGTCGCATTGGTTGCGCTGACCGCGATGCTGTGGGGGTACGGCATCGCCGAGGGCGAGGAGGCGGTCCGCACGGCGTTCTTCCAGGTCGTCTCGATCATCACGACGACGGGATTGGTAACGACCGACTTCGCGCTCTGGCCCGCGCTGCTCCTGCTCATGCTCTTCGCACTCATGTTCGTGGGTGGCTCGGCGGGATCGACCGGCGGATCGATCAAGGTGGTCCGACATCTCCTGCTCGGAAAGGTCTTGCGTCGGGAGATAGACCAGACGCTGAGTCCAGAGTTCGTCATGCCGATCCGGCTCAACGGATCGCCGGTCGACGAACGGACCATCCGGGCGGTCGCGGCGTTCATCCTGCTCTACGTCGGCTTCTGGGCGGTCGGCGCGTCGGTGATCGCCATCGACTCCGCCATCACCGGGGCTGGCCTCGGAACGCTCGACTCACTGGCGACCTCAGCAACTGCCATCGGCAACATTGGGCCCGCGTTCGGAGTCGCGGGCCCCTACGGCTCGTTCGCCCCGCTCGGGGACGTCTCCAAGATCACCATGATCGCGCTCATGTGGGTGGGGAGACTCGAGATCATCCCCGTCGTCGTCCTACTCACGCGCCACTACTGGCGCTTGTGAGCGTTTCAGAGCTCCTGACGCAATGAACGGCCATGTCGGGCGATCATCACGTAGAAGCTCTACGACTTCGGAGCACCGAGCAGCGCACGCCGCAGCTCGGGCACGGATCCCTGGGGAACGACGGCGAGCACCTGGTCGCCTGGGCGCATGACCGTGCTCGGCTCGACGAGCTCGGTCCGGCCCTGACGCCAGACGGAGATGAGCCTCGAGCCCGCGGGAATCCCCAGGCCACCAACTCGCTTGCCCGCTGCCGGGGAGCCGCCCTCGACCTGCACCTCGGCGATGACGAGCCCCTCCTTCTGGAGCTCGAGCAGGGGAACGAGGCCGTGCTCCGGCAGCTCGTGCTCGACGAGCCCGAGGATGTTCGTCGTCGCGCACACCGTCTGCGTGATCCCGAGAAGGTCGAAGTGCTGCTGGTTGCGCGGATTGTTCACCCGCGCGATCGCCTTGCGTACGCCGTAGCCCTCCTTTGCGATCTGCGAGATCACGAGGTTGTCCTCGTCGTCGCCCGTCACGGCGAGCACGAGCTCGGGAGGCCGCGCGAGGCCCGCTCGCTCGAGCACGCTGATCTCGGTGGCATCCCCGCGCATGACCACCGGGCCGAACTCCTCCTCCAGTCGCGCGAACCGGTCGGGTCGCTGCTCGATGAGCGTGACTTCGTGGCCCATCTCGAGAAGCGAGCGCGTAACGTTCGAGCCGACCTTTCCGCCCCCTGCGACGAGGACGTACATCAGCTCGCCACGCTTTGTCGACGGGCTGCCGACTTCACGGTGTCGAGAAGGGCCGAGATCGCCGTCTGAGTCGGGCACACGGTTGGCAGCCCGCGATCGGCGTAGAACTTCGCGCGGGCGGGATCGAGGACGCGGGCGACGACCGTGCCGATCTCGTAGCGCTTCTGCAGCACCTGGCCGATCACGACGTTCGTGTTGTCGCCATCGGTCGAGACGACGGCTGCGTCGGCCTCGGCGATACCGGCGCTCTCGAGGACTCTCGTGTCCATCCCGTGACCGACGATGAACCCGCCGAGCCAGCCCGCGCCCAGCCGCACGAGCGCGTCCTCGCTCTCGTCGACGACCGTGACGTCCCAGCCGTCCGCGGCGAGCCCTTTTGCGACCGCGGATCCGACCCGCCCGCACCCGATCACCACTCCCTTCACGGCGCGTTCAGCCTACTCCTCGAACACCCCGTCGGGGAAGGCGACCACGAGGACCTCGCACGGCGCCCTGCGGAGCACGAAGTCCACGGTCGGCGAGAAGAACCGCGACTGGCGCCGCCATCGTGGCGAGGAGCCGAGCACGATGACG
>DATFEK010000082.1:0-5546 GCA_035251305.1 Gaiellaceae bacterium
ATTCGGCGGCCCGGCGGTAGTCGCCGAGGTCTCGACAGGAGCTGATCGTGATGCAGTAGACGATGCCGGCTGAATGCGCGCGCAGGTCTCCGCACATAGCGGACGCAGTTGCCTCGTCGAGGAGCGCGAGGCCCTTCTCGATCTCGCCGGACTTGATGAAAGCGCGACCGCGTCCTGACAGTGCGAGCATCTGCACATCTCGATCGCCGACGCGCTGCGCGAGCTCGTGAGCAGCATCGAACGTCGCCAGTGCCTTATCGAGTTCGCCTTCGGCGAACAGGGCGGTGAGCCCGTGGGCCAGCAGCAGCCGGCCGTGCTCGGGTGACTCGGGCAAGCCCGCGAGCAGGCGCTCCGCATTCGCCAGCCATCCGTTCGCCACGGAGAACGCCCCTCGACCGTCGTAGTCCCAGGAAAGGGTCAACGCCATCCGCGCTGCTGCCCGCGTGTCCCCTACGCCCGTGAACGCCGCGTACGCGCGCTCGCGCAGCGTGATCGCCTCGTCGAGTTTCCCGTTCCACCACGCCGCCTCGCCGTAGCTCTCGAGGTCGGACGGAGTCAATTCGCGCGCGTCGAGACCCGTATACGCCTCGTATGCCTGCCGCCACATCTGACGCGCAGCAGCGTCGCGAGCGACGTCGGGTGTGTCGATCACCTCGGGCACGTGTCGTATTGTGGCTACCAGTGGCTCCGAGCGCGAGGCTCACGTGTGCCTGCGTCCGGGAGGCTCGGTCGCACTCGAGCGCGCGCTCTCAGCTGCTGCGTCTTCGTGCGCCCGCGGTGATCGCGAGCGCGGCTCCCGCTGCGAACAGCGCTCCTGCGACGAGCGACCCGATGCCGATCCAGAGGACAGGGTCCAGCTCAGCGCCGATGCTCATCTCGGAATCGACGCCACGCGCCGCGTCGCCGTTCATCAAGACGACCCGCCAGTCGCCGTCCTCGGGCTCCCAGTCGAGTGCTTGCTCTCCCATCCCTGTGGTCGTAGCCACCCAGAACGACTGCTCTCCGGGTGGGGAGGCGGGGGCGTCGCCGGGCCGGCGGGAGTAGCGTGGCCTGCCCTCGAAGGGACCGCCCTCGAGGTCGGTGACGACATCGTGCTCGACACCGGTCAGGTACGCCGCGACGTCGGCGGCCGGGCCGATGCCGACGAAGACCGGCCTCCCGCTCTCGCTTCGGATGCGCACGGTTCCAAGGAACGTGTCGACGGCCCATTGGGCGCCGTCGAGGTCGAGCTCGGCTTTCTCGGAGACGATGGCGTAGGTCGAGGTCCGGAAGTCCTGCGCCGGCGACATGAGGAAGCCGTCGTCGTCCCGCTGCGTCTGGTCGACGGCAACCATCGCGCACCCGCCGACCAGCAGGGCGAACGCGACGAGCGCGGCGAGACCGCCGACGACGAACAGGACGACTCGCCCGAAGGTGCCTCCACCGGATGGCTGTGTGGCTGGAACCTCGGCCGTCTCGTCGCTCGTCGGCTCGTCGGAACCGATCGACGCTGGGTCTGCGCCGCCCTGGTCGAGGCGGAAGGGCGGGTACCTGTCGGTCATGAGGCCCGCGTAGGCGACGACACGGGCCACCCAGCGGTCCATCCCGAGGGCGAAGTCGAAGATCCCGTGCGGGTAGCGGCGCGTGAACAGCAACGCGACACCGGCGAAGAAGACGACCAGCCCGATGAGTCCGCCGCCGAAGCCCCACGACCAGCGCTCGTCGCTCCACGCCGCGAATCCGAACCCGCCGGCGAAGATCGCGACGACGGCGTAGTGCGGAATGGCGAGCAGCCACCACTTCACGAGCACCAGCCCGCGCGAGAGCCGTTCCGGGTACGAGACGTCGAGCGTCGCCGGATAGTCAGGTGCCGGATCGAGCGTGAACGGCGGGTAGCGATCGCTGCCGAGTGCCCCGTACGAGTAGAAGGCGACGCGCCACGTCCAGCGGAGCACGCCGACGTTGAAGTCGAAGATCCCTCGCGGATAGCGACCCGTGAAGAGGATCGCGAAGAAGGCGATGAAGGTCAGGACGAAGAAGGCGATCCAGAGGAAGACGAGCACGACGTAATGCGGAATCGCGAGGATCCACTTCACGAGCCAGAGCCAGCGGCTCAGGCGATCGTCGAGCCTTCCTTCGATCCGAAGCGGATAGGCGGTGCGATCGTCAGTCGAGGCGCTCTCGCTCACGGTCTCGGGGACTCTGACACGCGGAGCGGTCTCACCGCCGCGCTCGCGGCGTTGACACGCTGACACCCCCTGTCTCGCTGTACCCACCATCACGCGCACGAAGGGGCAGCTGCATCGGGAAAGCCCCGCAGTCGGGTTGCGGACAAGTGCGGGGTCGCGAAGTCGATAGCGTCTCCGCTCATGAACGCGGACGAGACGAACGACAAGCCCAAGCTCGATCACGAGCCCCCGGCCGGGGCCGAGACCACCGACACCTGGACGGGCGGCGCGACACCGCTCGACTACACGGCGAGCGCCAAGTGGCTCGTGCTGCGCAAGAAGGAGAAGCCGGCTGCGGAGATCTTCTCCGTCTCCTACGTCGCGGCGGGTGGGGACGATCGTCCGGTCACGTTCGTCTTCAACGGGGGACCCGGCGCGTCGTCCGCCTACCTCCACATGGGCGCCGTCGGTCCCAAGCGGGTCGACTTCCCCCCGGACGGGTCGTTGCCGGAGATGCCTCCGCGGCTCGTGCAGAACGAGGCTTCCTGGCTCGCGTTCAGCGACCTGGTGTTCGTCGACCCGGTCGGCACCGGGTTCAGCCGGGTCATCGAGAGCGAAAAGGCGGACGAGGCGAAGGAGAAGAAGGAGGACGCACCCGATCCCAAGGAGTACTTCGGCCAGAAGCGCGACCTCGAGTCGATGTGCGAGTTCATCGGTCGGTGGTTGTCGGGCAACGGGCGCTGGGGGTCACCGGTTTTCATCGCGGGAGAGAGCTACGGCGGCTATCGGGTGGGACGCCTCGTGCGGATGCTGCAAGAAAGCGCCGGTGTCGGGCTCAACGGGGCAATCCTCATCTCGCCGGCTCTCGAGATCACGCCGTTGAGCCCCACCGACTACGACGTCGTGGGGTGGATCGACACGTTGCCGACGATGGCGGCTGCCGCGGTCCACCACGGCCGCTCGCGAGCCTTTGCGGACGGAACGGCGCTCGAGGTAGTGCTGGCCGAGGCCGAGGCGTTCGCAACCGGCGAGTACGCGTCGTTCCTCACGCGCGGTGCTTCATTGCCCGCGGCCGACCGCGAGCGCATCCTCACGAGGCTTGCCGACCTCGTCGGCCTTCCTCTCGACCTCGTGCTTCGCGCCGAGGGTCGGCTCTCGATCCGAACGTTCTCGCGCGAGCTTCTGCGGGCCGAGCGCAAGGTCGTCGGCCTCTACGACGCGACCATCACTGCCACCGACCCGTTCCCCGACCGCGATCCGTTCGAAGGACCCGATCCCACCCTCTCCGGACTGAGCCCGGCATACACGATGGCGGTGAACCGCCTACTGCGATCGGAGATCGGCGTCGAGACCGACAGGGAGTACGCCGTCCTGAGCTACGAGGTCAACACCGCATGGAAGATCGACACGGAGCACCACGCTCTCGCGCCGCCACCTGGCGCGACGGACGACTTCCGCTACGGGATGTCACTGAACCCGCACCTGAAGGCGTTCATCACCCATGGGCGCTACGACCTCGTGACGCCGTACTTCGCGAGCGATCGACTGCGAAACCTCATGAAGCTCGATCCGCAGATGGCGGAGCGCCTCACCGTGCGTCACTTCGGCGGCGGGCACATGTTCTACTGCTGGGAGACGAGCCGCCGGGAGTTCACGGAGGCGATCGCGACCTTCGTAGACGAAGCCGCCGGGCGCTAGCGGCTTCTCTACCGGATCCACCCGAACGGCCAGCGCGCCCTCCGCTTTCCGATCCGGGCTCAGCCACGCGAAGAGCTTCCCGTCGACCTTGAACGCCGGCTGTCCGTAGGTCGTCGACTCCTCCGCGCCAGGCAGAGCGCTTGCTATCTCGCGAACGCTCTGCCAGTCGTTCACTCGGCGCTCGCCACGTACGCGGAGGAGAGCCGTTTGGGTGCCTGGATGAGCCAAGCGTCCTCCAGGCGCTCGCGCAGCTCGTCCTCGTCGATCTGCTGGAGGCGGATCTGGACGGCCGGGAATCCGTTGTAGTGCGGGCTCGTGAAGTAGACGTCCGGGCTCGCGTCGAGGAAGAGCTGCTTCTCGTCGCGATCGACGCGCACGGCGAGGCCACCGCCGTCCCGTTCGCGCGCCTCCCAGGCGAAGCCTTTCCCGCGCACGCTGAAAGCGATCCGGCCGCTAGCCGACTCCTCTACCTCGGGGAACGCTCGTGCGAGCGCGCGGACCGTGTCCCAGTCGACCACGACCGGAGGGTAGCTGGGCCAGGCACGATGACCTCGTGAGCGAGTCCAGCGCGTAGGCCCAGCCTGTCGTAGGCCCGGTCGCGAGCTCGTCGTCACGCGCTGCGACGACGTCCTGTGCGCTACTTCTTTTTGGCGACGAACACGAGGAAGTCGTCGTCGCTCGTCGGCGCGGCCTCTCTGTGCTCGCCGTGAACGACGACGTCCGCGAAACCGGCGCGCTCCAGCATCAGGAGCAGCTCGTTCCTGAAGTACAGACAGATGTTGAGCCTGTGGTCTTCCTCCGACTCGAGCGCGCCGTCGCGCCACATCTCGGCGTGAATCTCGAGGATCGCGTGCTGATTCAGCGGATCGAGGTCCACGATTCGGCTTCGCAGCGCGTAGTCCGCTCCGTCGGAACTCCGCCTTGGCTCGTCGGACAGATACGCCGTTGGCAACGAGGCTCGCTCGTCCTTGCGCCAGTATCTCCACTGACTCGCACTCGAGTACGGGACCTGGATGTCGACGAGCAGCGTCCCTGTCGGTCGCAGGTGGTCGTGGAAGCGCTTGAGTGCCTCGAGGTCGTGGTCGCGAGTGCTGCCCAAACCGAAGGCGCCGCACACGTAGATCGTCTCGTACGTCCGCGGCAGTTGGAGCTCGTGCATCGGTTGCACGTACAGATTCGGAGACAGCCCTTCGCGCTCCGCCTTCTCACGGCAGAGCGCGATCATGTCGGAGGAGACATCGCAACCGTCGACGTCCAGGCCGGCGCGCAGGTAGGGGAGCAGAAGCCGGCCGGTCCCGCATCCGACGTCCAGCGCCGGCTGACCGCCGCGCTCGATGAACGCCTGGAAGTATGGGATCTCGTGCGGGCGAGAGTCGTCGTTGAACTCCGACCACCACTTCGCGACGAGCCCGTAGTGCCAGGTCTCGGGGTGCTGTTCGATGTCACGCCCTCTTCCGCGGGATGTCCGCGAACTCTTAGCGGATCGTGGCGAGACGTGGCGCACCGGCGACCGGCGTAAACTCCCGCCGCGTGATCTGCCCCGCACTCCTTGCGACCACGCAGCGCACAGAACGATGACCGAGATGCGCCTCTACGACCTGAGGGTGACGGTCGAGCGAATCGAGGGCCGCTCCGTGTGCGGCCTCGAGGTCGGCGACTACTTCGAGGTCACGGAGTCGAGCCGTGTCCGTATCCCGGAGA
>DATFEK010000091.1:0-4789 GCA_035251305.1 Gaiellaceae bacterium
CATCGCGCAGACTCCGCACACGGGTCTTGCGGCAGCCAGCTCGCCGGCAAGACTCGTCCTCCTGACCGAGCAGACCCGCGACTGGGAAGGCGGCGGGCATGTGAGCGTTCTCGCCGGCATCCGCAAGTACACGCTCGGGGCCGGCGCGCTGATGCTCGTCGCCGTGCCGGTCTTCTTCGTCGCAATGCCCTGGCTCGTGGAGTTCGTCTTCGGCCAGGAGTACGCGCCCGCTGTCGACGCCGCGCGCATCATCCTGCTCGCAGCGGCGATCCAGTTCGCCATCGGTTGGACAAAGTCGCTCCCGGTCACGGTTGGTCGGCCGCGGTTGCGCATCGTCACGCACGGGCTCGAGACGATCGTCGCGATCCCACTCGTGGCCGTGCTCGGAGCCGAGTGGGGTGCGACGGGAGCTGCGGTCGCTGTGCTCGCTTCGACCTTCGTATTCGCCGCGACGTGGGCGGTGGCGCTCGCACGCCTCCACGCCGAGATCGGCGACGATCCGACCCGCCTGGTCGCCGACACGCCATCGTGAGGGTGGTCGTCGTCTCCGGGATCTGGCCTCCCGACCCGGGTGGCCCGGCGAGCCATGCCCCCGCGCTTGCCGACTTCCTCCATGCGCGCGGCCACGCCGTCGAAGTGGTCACGACGGCGCTCACATCGCCCGACCGGCGCGCGTACGACGTGCATTGGATATCGCGCCGATCGGGTCTACGGCACGTTCGCTGCGCGTTCGCCGTTCGCACATACGCGAAGGACGCTGACGTCGTCTATGCCACGAGCATGATCAGGCGGGCCGCTCTCGGCGCCCGGCTCGCGCGGAAGCCGCTCGTGGTGAAGCTCGTCTCGGACGAGGTCTTCGAACGAGCGACTCGCAGCGGGAGGTTCGACGGCACGCTCGCGGACTTCCAAGGGGTGGGAGGCGCGCGAACGAGGATTCTTCGTGCGACGCGCAATGCGGCCGTTCGCAGCGCACGACACGTGTTCAGCCCGAGCGGGTACCTGCGGTCGATCGCGCTTCGCTGGGGCCTCGACCCCGACCGCGTCTCGGTGCTTCCCAATCCTGCGCCGGAAGTGCCGCCTCTGCCCTTCCGGGACGAGCTACGTGCGGAGCTCGGCCTCGACGGATCGGTGCTTGCGCTCGCCGGTCGGCTCGGGCCGCAGAAGGCCGTCGGCATCCTCCTGAGCGCGCTTGCGGACGTGCGTGACGTCACGCTCGTGATCGCGGGTGACGGGCCCGAGCGCGCAGCGCTCGAGCGGCGCGTCCAAGAGCTCGGGCTCGACGGCCGCGTCCGCTTCCTCGGCCCGGTCCCACGTGCGCACGTCCTGCGCCTGTTCTGCGCCGCCGACGCCTCGGTCCTCTCGTCTGCGTGGGAGAACCTCCCGCACGCCGTCGTCGAGGCGCTCGCGGTGGGGTGTCCCGTGATAGCGACCGCGGTCGGGGGGGTCCCGGAGGTCGTTCGGGACGGCGTAAACGGCCTTCTCGTGCAACCGGACGATCCGGTGGCGCTGCGAGAGGCGATCGAGCGGTTCTTCGCGGACGACGACTTGAGACGCAGACTGGCTGGAGCTGCTCGGGCCTCGGTCGCCGGCTACAGCGAGGAGACTGTCTTCGCACGCATCGAGACAGAGCTCGAACGGGCGGCGGAGACGTGAAGCGAAGGCTCCTCATGGTCGGACGCATGCGCTACTCGCTTCCGCTCTCGCCCTCGCTCGAGCGGAAGTTCGAAGCTCTGTCGGAGGAGCTCGAGGTCCGCGTCCTCGCGAGCGAGGGGACGTCGTCGGGATCGGACGGACGATTCCGGCTCGTGCGGCCGGTGCGGCCGCGCGTCCTGGACGGCGCGGGCTTCTATGCGCTGCTGCCGTTCCGCGTCATGCGCGAGCTTCGAGAGTTCCGGCCCGATGCAGTTCTCGTGCAAGGGGCTCAGGAAGCCGCCCTTGCGGTTCTCGGTCGCACGCTGGCGCACGTACCCACGAAGGTGATCTCCGACATTCACGGGGATCCGGCGACTCCGACGCGCCTCTACGGATCGCCCTTGCGCAAGGCGCTCGCGCCAGTCGCGGATGCGCTCGCCCGCTACGGCCTACGGCGCGCAGACGGCGTGCGCACCATCTCGGCCTACACCTCCGGCATCGTCCGCGAAGCCGGAGTGGAGCCGAGCGCGGAGTTCGCCGCGTTCATGGATCTCGAGCCGTTCCTCGACCGCGAGCCCGTGCCGCTTCCGGAGCGGCCCACAGCGCTCTTCGTCGGGGTTCTCGAACGCTACAAGGCGGTGGACGTCCTCGCGGATGCCTGGCGGCTCGCGGCACGACGTGTCCCGAACGCAACGCTGTACGTCGTCGGCCGCGGCACTCTGCGAGACGTGGTCGAGCGTCTCGTCGCGGAGCTGCCGGCGCAGACGCGCTCGACCGCCTCTCTGACGACTTCGGAGGTCGCGCGGGCTTTGGACGAGGCGACGGTGCTCGTCCTCCCCTCGCGCTCGGAGGGACTCGGCCGCGTTGTCGTGGAGGCTTTCTGTCGTGGCCGCGGAGTCGTGGCAAGCCGCGTCGGCGGCATTCCGGACCTCGTCGAGGACGAGACGACGGGCATCCTGGTGCCTCCCGGTGACGCTCGAGCACTCGCCGACGCGCTCGTCCGCGCGCTCGAGGATCGGGCGCTCGCACAGCGGCTCGGGGCGGCGGCACGACCTGCTGCCGAGCCCTGGCTCGCGACTCCTGACGAGTACGCGCGTCAGATTCGCGACCTCGTCGAGAAGGTCGTTATCCCCTAGGCCTACACTCACGCGGATGCGTGCGGACCGGGCGAAGCAGCTCTTGAAGAACGGCGTCTATCGCGCGATTGGAGAGACGGTGAACGGCGTCGGCGTGCTCGACGGCGAGGCCGATCGTACGCTGCGCGTGCTCATGTACCACAAGGTCAACGACCACTGGCCGAACCCGACCACCGTTCCGACGGTTGTGTTCGAGGAGCAGATGAGGATGCTCGGGACGCTCGGGTACGTGCCAGTGCCTCTGGACGCCGTGCGAGACCACTACCTCGACGGCATACCTCTTCCTCCGAGAGCCGTGCTCATCACGTTCGACGACGGCTACCGGGACAACCTCGAGAACGCACTGCCCGTACTGAGACGTCACGGCTATCCGGCCGTCGTCTTCGTCCCCATCGGATATCTCGACGGGGATCGCCCACTTCCCCACGAGGAGGCTCTTCGCCTGCTCGGCATCCGCAACGAGACGGTCGGTTGGGGCGAGCTGGCCGCGCTCGAGGCGGGAGGGATTCGTGTCGAGTCGCATGGGATCGGGCATCGTCCGGTCTCCGAGCTCGAGGTCGCGGAGGCGGCGCGTGAGATCGCGCTCTCCAAGCTCCGGCTCGAGGAGCGACTCGGGCGAGAGGTCGAGGCGTTCGCATTCGTCAAGGGCTCGCTCGCGGACTACCGCCCGGAGCACGCCAGTCTCGTCCAACAGGCCGGGTACAAGCTCGCCTTCACGTCGGTCTCTGGTGCCAACGGGCGCGACAGCGACCGCTTTCGCCTTCGCCGCTACAACATCGAGCCGTACCCGGCCCGCACCTTCGAGCTCGTCCTCGGAGGCGCGTGCGACCTCATCGCAGTGAAGGACACGGTGCCCGGCACCTATGCGCGTCGCGCTTTCAACGCGGCACTCGGCACCGCGACGCGATGAGTTTCGAAACCGTTCGCTATTCGTCGGATCGGCGCGCCTCGCTGGTCTCGCTTCTCGAGCGCGTCGGCACGACACAGCTGTCGGACGAAGAATTCTCGTGGTGGTTCGACCGGAACCCCTCCGGAGAAGGAATCGTCTCGCTCGCGGTCGACGAGGGCGAGGTCGTCGGCGTCGCGGCGATGAGCTTCTTTCGGACCGCGCTCGACGGCATCGATACGCGTCTCGCGATCCCTGTCAACGTCGCAACCGATCCGCGGTACCGTGGCCAGGGAGTCTTCTCGACGCTCGAGCGCGAGAACGAGGCCGCGGCTGCCGCGTCGGGGTCCCCGCTGACGGTCACGTTTCCAAACGGCGCGTCCTATCCGATCTTCAGGAGCCGTCTCGGCTGGATCGACCTGCCGCGGCTCCGACTGTGGGCGAGACCGCTGCGGGCGGGAGCGGTCGTTCGCTACGCCCTGGGACGACCGGGGCAGCGTGGCGCGCTGCGAGCGCCCGACGCGGCGAGTCGAACGCTGCGTGGCCTCGACGTTCGGCTCATCGACCGCTTCGGCGCCGAGATGGACGAGCTGGGGCGGCAGGCGGCGACTGGCTACGGCAGTCATTTCGTCCGCGACGCCGAGTACTTCAACTGGAGGTACCTGGACTCGCCCCGCGACTACAGGTGCTTCGGCGCCTTCAGTGCGGACGAGCTCGTGGGAGTCGCAGTCGTGGGTCACACGTTCAAACACGGCGTCTCGGCCGGGTTTCTCGCGGACCTCGTCGCCGCGCCTGCCGGCCGTGAGGCAGTACGGGTGCTGCTCTGGCGTGCCCTCGACGAGGTACGAGGTGGCGCGGACGCGCTCGTGCTCCTTCCGCCGCCATCGCGGGCGCATCGTCGCGCACTGCTGCGGGCCGGGTTCTTCCCCACCAACACGAAGCTTCGTTTCATCGGCAAGCCGCTTCACGAAGGCGCTCGAGTCGACGAGCGCGCAGAGGCGTGGCACTTCACGCTGGGCGACTTCGACTTCTTCTAGAGACCTCGTGACCAAGGTCGTCTTCATCACGCAACAGGTCGATCCCGGGCATCCGGCGCTCGCGGCAACGGTCCCCAAGCTCAGGGCGCTCGCCGAGC
>DATFEK010000139.1:0-6901 GCA_035251305.1 Gaiellaceae bacterium
AACCGTGAGGAACGCCTCCTGCACGGCATCCTCCGCGTGGCGCTCGTCGCGAAGCACGCGGAATGCGAGACCGAAGGCGACGCGCCCCACACGGTCGTAGAGCTCCGCCAGTGCGGGCTCGTCGCCGCGGGCGACCAACGCGACCAGGGCCTCGTCCGAAAGGTGGGTGTGTTGCTTGCGCATCGCGAAGCGCTCCCGTGGCCCAGGCAACGCTAACACGGTGGACGCGAGTGCCTCCATGGCTCTGTTTCGCCTGAGGTTGCGATCTGGTTCACGAGTGAACCGCATCGAGCCCGGTCGCGAACAAGTGCCGTTCCCACGGAAATCGGAGAGGAGTGAAGATGCACAAAGGGATCACCGCCGTCGCTGCGGTCGGACTGCTGGCTACAGCAGCCGTCGTCGGCGCGGCGACACTTGGCCCCGGGAGCGGCACCGCGTCCAGTCACCGTGAGGCTCCGCTCATCGCGGAAGACCCATCGGCCGATCTGACCGACGTGTACGCGTTCCGCAGCCCGGACAGGCCGAACACCGTGACCATTCTCGCCAACGTCATTCCCGGCGAGGACCCCGCGGCGGGGCCGAATTGGTACACGTTCTCGCCCTCGGCGCGGTACGAGCTGAAGATCGATACGGACGGGAACGTCTCGCCGAACGTCATCTACCGCTTCAGCTTCCGGCAGAAGACGGGGCCACTGTTCCTGGGCGACACCGCCCAGCCGTTCACGGTCACCCGCATTGCGGGCGGCAAGTCGACCGTCGTGGCGCGGGGTACCACGGCCCCGAACAACATCGGGCCGCGTTCGACCCCGAGGTACGGCTCGCTCGTCGCCAAGTCCATCCTCTCGTTCGACGGCGGCCGCTCGAAGGCGTTCGCCGGCCAGCGGGACGACCCGTTCTTCGGTGACATCGGGGCGATCTTCGACCTCGTGGCGATCCGCAAAGGCACGGGCAACATGGGCGGCGGCAAGGACTTCTTTGCCGGCTACGCCGTGCATACGTTCGCCGTTCAAGTTCCGATCGCGGGCCTCGAGGCGAAGAACAACACGATCGGCGTGTGGGCCTCGGTCGACCGGCCGAAGGTCACGACGCGCGGAGGCACGACCCGAAACTCGGGCCCATACGTTCAGGTCAATCGACTCGGCAACCCGCTCGTCAACGAGGTCATCATCCCGACCGGCGAGAAGGACGTGTGGAACGCCGTGCAGCCGTGGCAGGAGTCTCGTTTCCGCAAGTCCTACGAGTCTCCTCTGCTCGCGGCGGCGATCAACCAGCTGTACAAGCTCGACGTGCCGGAGACGGGCCGTGACGACCTCGTTGCGGTCCTGCTGACCGGCGTCCCGAAGCTCAACTACACCGGCCCGAAGCTGGCGGACGTTCTCCGGCTCAACCTGAGCATCCCTGTGTCGAAGAACCCGAACCGCATGGGTGTCCTCGGCGGTGACACCCAAGGCTGGCCGAACGGCCGGAGACTGGGCGACGACGTCATCGACATCGCGGAGCAGGCGGTTGCCGGCTTCCTGAAGGGGAACAAGGTGCCACTCGGCGATGGTGTGAACGCCGATGACCGCAAGTTGACGCGCACGTTCCCGTACGTCGCGGATCCGCAGTCGGGATTCGACAACACGAAGGGCAAGTAGGCCATACTCGGGGCCTGTCTCGAACGGAGACAGGCCCCGAACCGCCGCAGGGCTGCCGACGAATGAGGTACGTGAAGATCGCGCTCGCTGTAGTCCTTGGCGCCGTCGTGGTGCTCATGGCACCTGCGACGGCAAGCGCGCATCCACTCGGGAACTTCACGGTCAACCGGTACGCCGGGATCGAGATCGCAGGCAACGAGGTCTACGTCAGGTACGCGCTCGACCTCGCCGAGATTCCCACGTACCAGCTCGGGGCGACGGTGCGACAACCGGGCTACGCGGCGCGTCTCTCGCGCCAGCTCGTGCTCACGCTCGACGGGCGACGCGCCGCGCTCCGTGTCGTCGATGAGCGACTCACGTCGCGGCCCGGCGCCGGTGGCCTCGAGACGCTCCGGCTCGACGTCGTATACCGGGCGTCCGGCCAGGGTCGTGAGCTCGCATTCGAGGACACGGCCTTCCCGGGGAGGATCGGCTGGCGCGAGGTGACGGTCGCAGCGCGTGACGGTGCTCGCATCGTCGAGACGAGCGCGTCCGCCGTGAGTGAGAGCGATGTGCTCCGCGCGTACCCGAAGGACCTCCTGCGATCGCCCCTCGACGTCTCGAGCGCGACGGCAAGCTTCGAGCGAGGCGATCGCGCGGGTGCGCCACCCGCGCTGGCGAGAACAGAGGTCCCCGAGCACACGGGTAAGGGTTTCGAGTCGCTCATCGAGCAGGGCGATCTCTCGCTGGGAGTCCTCCTGCTGTCGTTCCTCATCGCGGGGTTCTGGGGCGCGGCCCACGCGTTGACTCCTGGGCACGGGAAGGCACTCGTCGCCGCGTATCTCGTCGGCACGCGAGGGACTCCGCGGCACGCTCTCATGCTCGGCGGGACGGTGACGATCGCGCACACGGCAGGGGTCTTCGCGCTCGGATTCGTGACGCTCGCTCTCTCGCAGTTCATCCTCCCGGAGCAGCTCTATCCGTGGCTCACGCTCGTCTCGGGGCTCCTGGTCGTCGCGGTCGGAGCCGGCGTGCTGCGTCAACGACTCGGCTCGCGTAGCGCACGCCTGGAGCATGAGCATCACCACCATCATCACGGCCACGACGACGTCCACCACCACCATGACGATGGGCTCACGTCGAAGGGAATCCTCGGCGTCGGCGTCGCCGCGGGTCTGCTGCCGTGTCCGTCGGCGCTTGTCGTCCTGCTCTCGGCGATCGCACTGCACCGGGTCGGGTTCGGCCTCGCCTTGATCGTCGCTTTCAGCATCGGGCTTGCCGCCACCATCACTGCCATCGGCCTCGTGGCCGTCCTTGCCCAGAGGACGTTCGGCCGCCTGTCGCTGAACGGGCCCGTCGTACGAGCCCTCCCGGCCGTCAGCGCGGCGCTCATCCTCGCGGTCGGCGTCGTCATCACGGCACGCGCGATTCCCGGCGTCATCTGAGCCGAACCGACCGCGCCTCCCGGGCGAACAAGGTGCATGTTCGGACTCGACGACTGGCTCGCGGGGCTGTCGGACGGCGCATCAGTGGCGGTCGTGCTCTTCGTCGCAGTGCTTCTCGGCCTGCGCCACGCGACGGATCCCGATCACATCGCCGCCATGACCACCCTCGTTGCTTCCGGCCGAGAACGAGCGGCGAGGTCTGCAGCGTGGTTGGGCGCGGGGTGGGGCGCCGGTCATGCGACCACGCTCGTCGCCTTCGGAATCCCGATCCTGCTCGCGGAGCGCTATCTGTCGGAGCGCATTCAGCAGGGCGCCGAGACCGCCGTCGCCGCTCTGATCGTGTTCCTCGGAGTGCGCCTGATCGTTCGCTGGCGCCACGGCTACTTCGATCTCCACGCCCATCCGCATCCAGACCAAGAGCACCGTCATCAGGTGCGTACGCCACTCGGGGCATTCGGCGTCGGACTCGTCCACGGAATGGGAGGCAGCGCCGGCGTCGGCCTGCTGCTCCTCGCCGCGATCCCGTCAGAGACGGTCGCAGTCGCTTCGTTGCTCCTCCTGGCCCTGTTCACGGCGGTGTCGATGACGCTCGTGACCGTCGGCTTCGGACTCACGCTGACGGCGCGTCCGGTGGTTGCGGCCGCGAACACGATCGTCCCGGTGCTGGGAGCAGCCAGTCTGGCGTTCGGCGTCTGGTATGCCGCAGCGGCTTGGAGCCTCGCGCCGTACCCGTTCTAGGCCTCGCGGCGGCCTCAGCCTGGTGGCCAAGGTGGCCGTGCCCTTTCCTGCCTAGCCGAACGTGAAGGCGTAGCCGGCGACGCCGGGCGAGAAGCGAAGCTCGAGGAGGCCGCGCCTGTGTTGCGAGAACCGCGCGAGTGTGTAGAGGCGTGCGAGCCCCGCTACGGACACCGTTCGCACGCGACGGCCGTCGACGCGCACCTCGACGTCGCCTTCGCCCTCGAGCACGAGGAAGACGTCCTTCGCCTGGAAATGCAGCTGCAGACGCGCATCACGGCCCGCCACGATGCGCTCGTCCTCGACCGTCCAGCGGCCCGCGTACGCGAGAATGTCGAGCGGGAGCGGGATCCGAGGGAGCGTGTAAGTCCACTCGGCGTCCGGCGCGACGTTGCCGTTGGCGAATCGTGCGAGCCGTTCGTACCCGAGGTACGACTCGGGCGTCCTGATTTCCAGCGGTGGCTCCTCGTCGACCGACGTTTTGCGCGACTTCACCGTCTCGCCCAGGAGTGATCGGATCCGGCGCTCCGTATCCTCGTACGCACCCTCGCCGAAGTGGTGGAACCTCACACGCCCATCGCGGTCGATGAGGTACTTCGCCGGCCAGTACTGATTCGAGTAGGCACGCCACGTGGCGAAGTCGTTGTCGAGTGCCACCGGGTAGCGGACCCCCAGACGGCCGACCGCCGAGCGGACGTTGTCGGGGACGCGCTCGAACGCGAACTCCGGGCTGTGCACGCCGACGATCGTGAGACCCGCCTTGCGATATGCGCGGTCCCACGCCTTCAAATGGGGGAGCGTGCGCAGGCAGTTGATGCAGGAGTACGTCCAGAAGTCGACGAGCACGACCTTCCCGCGAAGCTCGGCGAGCGAGAGGGGCCTCTCGCCGGGCGTGTTGAGCCAGCGCTCGATCCCGCGGAAGTCGGGAGCTCGAGGGAGGCCCGCCTGCGTCGCCGCGATCGCATCGCCGCCGCCGCTCAGCTTCTCGATTTCCCTCCGCGCCGTCGAGTTGCGCTCGATTCGCTCCTGGAGAGCCTCCGTATAGCCCGGGACCGCCGTCGTGAACCGCTGGTCGACGCCGAACGCGATGGCGATCGCCGTCGCACCGACGACGGCGCCGGCGACCTTCCTGGCGCTGCCGGCATGCGTGCGGACCACACGCATGCCCGAGCCGAGTCGCTGTCCGCCGATGGCGATCGCGAGCATCGGGAGGGCGGCGCCGATTGCATAGGCGCCGGTCACGAGCACGATGCGGAGGCTCACTTCCCCGCTTGCGGCGAGCGCGGTGACCGCGGCGAGCACCGGACCGGCGCAAGGCACGAATACGAGGCCCACGCTGAGGCCGACGATGAAGCCGTTCGAGTCCCGGCCTACCTGCCGCCGGGTGAGGAAGAGGAACGGGCGCTCGAGCAGCCAGGCCACGCGCTGGGACAGCAGACTGGCGGCGAGCACGAACAGCGCAACGATCGCGATGTCGCGCAGCAGATCCTCGGGAAGCCCGAGCGCGCTCAAGAGCGCCGCGCCGGCCAGGGTGAAGGTGGTGAACGACACGACGAGCCCGGCGACGATCGCGTAGGGCCGGCGACGATCGGTGCTCGTCGCGCTTCCCGCGAGCAGGATCGGCAGCACGGGCAGGACGCACGGGGAGATCGCGGTGATGACGCCGGCCAGGAAAGCGATCCCGAGGAGGACGAGCACGAGCCAAGGGTAGGTTCCCTGCCTTACGGAGGCATGAATTCGGCTGTCGGGCACACGGTAGGCTCAGCGGCCATGGAACAGCTGCTCACCGTCGACGACGCTGAGCGCCTCGCGGAGTCGGTCGTTGCGCCGGAGGCCTGGAGCTACATCGTCGGGGGGGCCGGCGACGAACGGACACTGCGTTGGAACCGGGAGGCCTTCTCGAGATTCCGCCTCCGGCCGCGCGTCCTCGTCGACGTGTCGTCGGTGTCGACCGAGACGACGGTGCTGGGAACGCAAGTCTCGATGCCGGTTCTCGTTGCGCCGATGGCGTTCCAGCAGATCGCGCATGAGGAAGGCGAGCTCGCCATGGCTCGGGGCGCTGCGGCAGCGCGGACGCTGATGTGTCTCTCGACGGTCGCCACCGCTACGCCCGCCGACATCGCCGCGGCTGCTCCCGGAGCTCCGCGCTGGCTCCAGATCTACGTCTTTCGGGACCGCGAAGTGAGTGACCAGGTGATCGAGCAGGCGCTCGAGTCAGGCTTCTCGGCTCTCGTGCTCACGGCGGACCTGCCCGTCTACGGAATACGCCACCGCGAAGCGCGATTGGGGTTCGAAGCTCCGGAGGACGACGTGCCCGCAATCGTGGCTGCCCGCGCTCGCGGTGGCGAGGACGAGGGCCATCATTCGCTCGACCTGCTCGAGTCGGGCCTCGAGTGGGGCTATGTGACCGAGCTGCGCGAGCGCTGGAGCGTTCCGGTGGTCGTGAAAGGCCTCGTCACCGCGGAGGACGCCGTCCTTGCGTGTGAACACGGCGCCTCGGCCGTCGTCGTCTCGAACCACGGCGGGCGCCAGCTCGACGGCGCGATCGCGTCGCTGGAGGCGCTATCCGAGGTCGTGGATGCCGTTGGCGACCGCGCGGAGGTCTACGTCGACGGCGGTGTTCGACGTGGATCGGATGTCGTCATGGCGCTCGCGCTCGGCGCGCGGGCGGTTCTCGTCGGTCGCCCCGCCATGTACGGCCTCGCCTTCGGCGGGGACAAGGGCGTGAGCCAGGTCCTCGAGATCCTGCGCGAAGAGACAGAGAATGCGCTGGCGCTGCTCGGTTGCAGGTCGCCCGCCGAGGTCACCCGCGCACACGTGACGAGCGCCTGAGCGCGTGGCCGTTTCCGACCTCACGCGAAATGCGGTGCACGTGCTGCCGGAGGGCGCTCTCGAAGCGAAGCTCGCCCTCGGCCGCCCTCTCCGGGTCAAGCTCGGGATCGACCCGACGGGCCCAGACATCCACGTCGGGTTCGCGGTCGTTCTCCGTCGGCTCGCCGCTTTTCAACGTGAGGGGCACACCGCCGTCCTGATCGTCGGCGACTACACGGCGCGTATCGGTGATCCTTCCGGCCGCTCGAAGGAGAGACAGGTCTTGCCCGATGA
>DATFEK010000156.1:0-2252 GCA_035251305.1 Gaiellaceae bacterium
TCCTGAAACATGGTTTTCCCCGCGAACGCGAGCCGAAGGCGAGCGTTGCTCATGACTCGGACTCCTCGGCAGAAGCGCCGGCTCGCCCGAGGACGAGAGGAAGCGCCGCTTCCGAGACGAGAACCGATCGCGCCCAGACGAGCGCAGCCACCTCGAGCTCCGCCGGAACCGTCACGAGTACGCGCTCGAGGTTGCGAAAGGACTTGACGAGGACCTCCTCGTCTTCGCTCACGACGACGAGTGTGGGGCGCTCTGACCACTCGGAAAGCAGCTCCGCTGCTTTCCGAGTGCTGGGCGCCTCGAATCCGGAGCCGTCGAGAATCGCGAGCGTGCCCTTACCGGCATGGTTGCTCAGCGCGCCGCGGAGGGCGGCCCGGCGGGCCTTGCGGTTGACCTTGACCTCGAAGCTGCGCATGCCCGGTGGAAACGCGAGCCCGCCTCCCGTCCAGTGCGGCGCTCTCGACGTCCCGGCGCGAGCGCGACCTGTGCCTTTCTGACGCCAAGGCTTCGAGCGACCACCGGCGACGAGGCCTCGGCTCTTCCCGCCACGCGTTCCCGCGCGGGCCGCGTTCAGCTCTGCACGCACCGTCTCGTGGATCAGGTTCGGCCTGAGCTCGGCGGAGAAGACCGTGGCCTCGAGCGAGACCTCCTTCTTCGCGCCCCCGAGGACGGGTGCCTTGGGCGCAGCCATCACGCGCTCCTGATCTCCACGAGGCCACTCGCAGGGCCGGGAACCGACCCTTTGACGAGAAGGAGGTTGCGATCCGCATCGACCTCGTGCACGACGAGCCCCGGCTGGGTGACGCGCACGCCGCCCATGCGTCCGGACATCCGCATCCCCTTGAAGACACGGGACGGGTACGCAGACGCGCCGATCGAGCCCGGTTTGCGGACGTTGTGCGAGCCGTGCGAGGCCGGGCCGCGGGTGAACCCGTGACGCTTGATCGTGCCCTGGTACCCCTTGCCGACGGAGATCCCGGAGACCCTGATCTCGTCACCCGGCTCGAAGGCGTCGACCGTGACGGTTGCGCCGACCGCGAGATCGGTCGCTCCCCGCAGCTCCACGACGTGCCGGTGCGGACCGAAGCCGGCCTTCTTCAGATGCCCGAGCTCGGGCTTCGTGATCTTCCTTTCGGCGATCTCCTCGAACGCGAGCTGCACGGCGTCGTAGCCGTCGACCGCGCTCGTCTTGACCTGGAGGACCGGGCAGGGGCCGGCCTCGATGACGGTGACGGCCGTCATCGCTCCCGACTCGGGATCGAACACCTGGCTCATGCCGAGCTTCTTGCCGAGGATGCCTTTCATTTCCGCTCCGCGGAAATGAATACGACGTCGGCATCGCCGGCGCTTTGCGCCGGCGATTCAGTGACTTCTATGAAATTGCGCAGCAATTTCATAGCTTGATCTCGATATCGACGCCTGCGGGCAGGTCGAGGCGCATGAGCGAGTCGACCGTCTTCGGCGTGGGCGAATGGATGTCGATCAGGCGCTTGTGCGTCCGCACCTCGAAGTGCTCGCGCGAGTCCTTGTCGATGAACGGGCTGCGAATCACGCAGTAGACATTCTTCTCGGTCGGCAGCGGTACGGGCCCGGTGATCGTCGCTCCGGTCCGCTGCGCGGTCTCCACGATCTGGGATGCGGACCGGTCCACCTGCTGGTGGTCGTAGCCCTTCAGTCGGATGCGGATCTTCTGCTGCGCCATGTGCTCGAGAGTGGGTAGGAGCGAGTCGCCTCGCCCCTACGCGATGATCTCCGTGACGACGCCGGCGCCGACCGTGCGCCCGCCCTCGCGAATCGCGAAGCGGAGGCCCTGGTCCATGGCGATCGGCTGGATGAGGTTGATCTCCATGTTCGTGTTGTCACCCGGCATGACCATCTCCTGGCCCTCCGGGAGGGCGATGGAGCCAGTCACGTCGGTCGTGCGGAAGTAGAACTGCGGCCGGTAGCCGTTGAAGAACGGCGTGTGGCGTCCGCCCTCGTCCTTCGAGAGCACGTACACCTCCGCCTTGAAGTGCGTGTGTGGCGTAATCGAGCCCGGCTTCGCGAGCACCTGCCCGCGCTCGACCTCCTCGCGCTTGATGCCACGGAGCAGCGCGCCCGCGTTGTCGCCCGCCTGGGCGTAGTCGAGCGTCTTCAGGAACATCTCGAGGCCGGTGACGACGGTCTTCTGCGTCTCGGGGTGGATACCGACGATCTCGACCTCTTCGCCGACCGACATCTTCCCCTGCTCGATTCGACCCGTGACGACGGTG
>DATFEK010000099.1:0-2008 GCA_035251305.1 Gaiellaceae bacterium
GTCGACGCGCGGCTTGTAGTAGTAGCCGTCGAGGTAGCCGAGCGAGCAGAGCTTGATGAGATTCGCATAGCCCTCGTTCGACTCGGCGAGGAGCGTCAGATGCGCATATCCCTTGGTCTGCGCCCGGCGGTCGTCGGCGACATACACCTCACAGCCGATGACCGGCTTGATCCCGGCCTTGCGCGCTTCGCGGTGGAGCTCGACCACTCCTGCGAGCGAGCCGTGGTCGGTGAGCGCGACGGCGGGCATCTCGAGTCGCGTCGCCTTCTCCACGAGAGCCGGGATCCGGCACGCTCCGTCGAGAATCGAGTACTCCGAGTGGACGTGCAGGTGGACGAAGACAGGCGCAGCGGCACGACTCACGGGAGGGCCATCGTACTTCCCCGGTCCGACGGGGTCCGAAGCTACGCAGCGGTCTCGCCGGCGAAGAGCGCGTCGGCGAGACGCCGCCACTCCTCCCGGAGATCTGCCCGGCCGGACACGCGCTGGAGCTCCCAGTACACACGCACGAGCGCCCCGAGATCGGCCTCGGCGCCGGCGGAGCGCCCTTCCTCGAGCACTCGTACGTACCACGTTCCAGGGTCGACCTCCAGCTCCGCGACGAGGACGAGCGCACGCTCGCGGAGGTCGTCGGCAGGAGTCTCGAGGCGGGTCACGTGTGAGCTATCGGCACGCACCGAAGGCCGATTGAGATCGGTCCCCTCGGACGAGGTAGCGGGCAGACTGTGGCGTCGTGCGCCCGCCCACCGTGATCGAAACGGATCGGCTCATCGCGGGCCGGCACCCGTGCGCCTGGGGGCCCGAGAACGCTACGGCCGAGGTCCGCGAGCTCGCGTCGGCGGGTGTGAGCCTCTTTCTCGACCTCACTCAGGAGGGTGAGCTCGAGCCGTACGCGCACCACGTGCAGCCGCCGGCGCGCCATCTGAGAATGGCGATCCGCGACTTCTCCGTCCCGACCCGGGAGCTACTCGTCGCGGCGCTGAACGAGATCGACGACGAGCTCCGAGCGGGAGGTCTCGTCTACGTCCACTGCTGGGCGGGCTGCGGACGAACGGGTGTCGTGGTCGGCGCCTGGCTCATCCGACACGGCGTGACTCCGAGAGATGCGCTTGCTCGAATCGCCGACGCCCGCGGGCCGGGCTGCCCGCAGACGCTCGAGCAGCGGCTTTTCGTGCTCGACTGGAGGGAGGCTCAGTAGATGGCAAGTGACGTGCGAAGCGCCTGGTCGCGAGGCGGTCCGGCCGGTGGCTACCGCTGAGGGAACCTCCCGGTTCCCCCAGACCCCCTCCCCTGGTCCGCTGACGCGGACACGCGGCTAACGCCGCGTCACTGAGACGGGTGAGCGAGCCGAGGCGCTCGCCCACCGATACGGGTGGAGAGCATGTCCGCCGTCTTCGTGGACACCAGTTCGTTTGCGTCGAGGGGCGGAATCCAGGCGCGGAGGCCAGCGCGCGGTTGTTCCTGCGGCGTTCCGGCTTCGAGTCCAGGAAGCGCGCGTGGCGACGGACGCTGGTAACAGCCCCCAAAACGACCTCGTCGCGGCGCTCGTCGCGCGCATCGACGACATCGACGCGCAGCTTCGTGCGACTGCCGCAGCGGTCGACGAGAAGTCGCTGAAGGAGTTTCGGCGTACGGTCGAGGCGCTCTCGAAGCGCGACGAGAAGTTCGAGGAGCGAGTGACGAACAAGGTCGGCGTCGTCGCCGACCGACTCGAGACGCTCGCACGGACGGTTTCGAACACGTCGGCCTCGCTCGCGGCCAAGGACGGGGAGATCGCGCAGCTCCGCCGCGATCTCGATGCGGGAACCGCTCGCTTTCAGACCGCTCTGGCGGACGCCGAGCGAGGACACGATCCCGCGGCACTGACCGAGATCAAGCGCACGCTCGCGGAGCTCTCGAAGCTGAAGCTGCCACGTGGCCTGGAAGGCCGCATCGAGGAGCTCGGCTCGAAGGTCGCGATGCTCGCGCAGCGCATCGATACCGTGTCCTCGACCGTCTCGACGACGGC
>DATFEK010000011.1:0-2457 GCA_035251305.1 Gaiellaceae bacterium
GGGACCGCGTCGGCGACGGTCCCGACGATGGGAATGCCCTCGTGTGCCTCTCCCGCCCTGGCCGAGTCGACGATCGCGACGACCGGGTCCGGGCCGTAGCGGACGATCCCGCGCATGGTCTTCCCGTAGTGCGGATCGTGCGAGAACCCCTCGCCGAGGATCAGGAGGCGCCTGGTGTCGCTCACGTCGCCGCGACGCCGAGGCCCGGCGCGAGCGAAGGCACCTGCACACCGTCGACGAGCTCGACGCCCGGAAAGGGGTCCTCGCGCAAGAGAAGGTTGCCGTCGAGGTCGACGTGGTCGCACAGCGGCGCCACGCAGCAGCCCGCCGCGATCCCGAGGCCGGATTCGAGCATGCACCCGAGCATGACGCCCATGCGCAACGCCCTCGCCGCCTGGGTCATCCGGATCGCCTCGCGGATGCCACCCGATTTCGCGAGCTTGATGTTGATGCCGTGCGCGATCTCCGCGCACGACTGGACGTCGGCGAGCGTGTGGCAGTCCTCGTCCACGTAGACCGGGATAGGCGAGCGCGCCTTCAGCTCGCGTCCCCCTTCGTCTCCCGCCCGCAGCGGCTGCTCGCAGTACTCCACGCCGAGCTCCGCGAGCTGCGTGAGGTACTCGAGCGCTTCCTCGAGCGACCACCACTCGTTCACGTCGACCATGAGCGGGAGATCCGTCACGCCACGAACGGCGCGCACGCGCTCGACGTCGAGACCGTCGCCCCCGCCCAGCTTGAGCTTGAGGCGGCGGTAGGACGCTTCCGCACTCTCCGCTCGACGAGCCATGTCGTCGGGGTCTCCGAGCCATACGGTCCACGACGTCGGCGGGCCTGCCCGGGGTAACCCGAGGAGCCTGCCCACCGGCATGCCGAGGAGCTTCCCCTGCAGATCGTGGAGCGCGGCGTCGATCGCGGCCTTCGCAGCCTGCTCTCCCGGGATCGCTGCGAGCCGCTCGCCGATGTCCTCGAGCGCGAACGGGTCGTTGCCGACCAGGTCAGCATGCTCCTCCACGAACCTCCTGGCCGACTTCGCGGACTCGCCGTAGCGGTCGATCGGGGCGCCTTCGCCATAGCCTGTCACCCCCTCGTGGCTCAGCGCGACGTGGACGACATCCGCGAAGTCCGTCGCGTCGCGGGCGATGACGAACGTCTCTGCGAGCTCCAGGCGAACAACGCTGGCGACGACCTCCACGGACTGAATCTATCGGGGCGTCACGGAGTCGAGATCGAGACCACGTACGCGACGACATCGGCCTCGTCCCGGCCCGATACGAGGCCGGCCGGCATGACGCCGCTGCCCTGCTGGACGACCGCGGTGACAGTGGCAGCGTCGATCCCGGTGCCGACGAGGCGCGGCCCGACGCTGCCGCCCGAGCCTCCCGATCCGTGACAGCTCGCGCATTCGCGTTCGAAGATAGCCTCGCCTCGGTAGATGTCCCCTTTCGTCCCGGTACCGCCAGCAGGTGCCGTCGGCGCGAAGATCTCCGCTTGCGCGAGGGCGAACGTGCCGACGACGACCGCGCCGCCGACGAGGAGAGGTCTCAATCCGCCGCTCATCAGAAGCCGAACCTGACGGTCGTGAAGTACCAGAGGCTCGAGGTCAGCCAGAGGACGCCGAGCATCGATGCGAGCGTCAGACCGGCGGTCGGAAGGGCCCACGCGGGAAGCGAACGGTCGCGGACCACGAGAACCTTGGCCGCGAACATCCCGTAGAACAACGTTCCGAAGAGCGAGTGCACGGCCACGCGTGTGTCCGGCGTCTGGAAGCCGAGGATCGTCACGCAGTGAAAGAACACCGGCAGCGTGCAGAGGAAGGCGATCCGGCCCGACCAGCGATGGACGCGCGCGATCGCAGGGCCACGCTCGGGAAGGAAGCGGAGCCGTCCGTAGATGCGTGCCGCAGTCGTCACCTGGACGAACGCGAGCGCGAACGCGGCCGTCGCGAACCAGGCCTTCGCCGCGATCGTCGACGAGAACACGGCCGTGACGAGATCGGTGTATGTCTCCGAGACGTCCGCGAGCGGCACACGCAGAGACTACGACGTCGTGGCTCGAAGCGACGAAGAAAGCAGCGGTACACTGGCCCCCCGAGCGCCCGTAGCTCAGGGGATAGAGCGCGCGCCTCCGGAGCGCGAGGTCGCAGGTTCAATTCCTGCCGGGCGCATGACTCGAGCCGTCCACCCCTACGGCAGCCACCCGAGCCAGGTCGGGGAGCTCTTCCTGCCCATGAAGGAGGGCCCGCATCCAGTTGCCGTGGTCGTCCACGGCGGATACTGGCGCTCGCGTTACGACCGCTCGCTCATGACCGAGTTGTGCCTCGACCTCGCGGCGCACGGCTGGGCCGCGTGGAACCTCGAGTACCGGCGGGTGGGCTCCGGAGGCGGGTGGCCGGAGACGTTCGAGGACGTCGCCGCGGGGGTCGACGCCCTGGCGGAGCTCGAGGCACCACTCGACCTC
>DATFEK010000213.1:0-3926 GCA_035251305.1 Gaiellaceae bacterium
AACCGGTATCCGGACGGCGGCGCGTGGCGGCTCAGGCACGCGCTCGCGGAGCTGCACGGGGTCGGCTTCGAGAACGTGACCGTGTGTGCAGGTGCAGATGCGGTCATCGGCTACGTCTCGCTGGTAACGCTCGATCCCGGCGACGAGGCGGTCACGGGTTGGCCCTCGTTCGCGAGCTACGTGCTCGACCCGCTGAAGGTCGGAGGCGTCCCGGTACGCGTTCCGCTCCGGGACGAGCGATTCGACCTCGACGCCGTGCTCGCCGCGATCACAGCGCGCACGAAGCTCGTCTTCATCGCGGCCCCGAACAACCCGACCGGAACGACGAGCACCCGCACAGAGCTCGAGGCGTACTTCGCGCAGGTTCCGCCGCACGTCCTCACCGTTCTCGATCAAGCGTACTTCGAGTACGTCGAAGACCCCGAGTACCCCGATGCGATAGAGGAGTTCTCCAAGGCGGGCCACAACGTCCTCGTGTTGCGGACGTTCTCCAAGATCTACGGGTTGGCGGGCCTCCGCGTCGGCTACGGGGTCGGGCCCGAAGAGGTCATCGCGGCGATCGGGAAGGTCCGGCGGGCCTTCGACGTGGCGTCGGCCGGGCAGGAGGCGGCCCTGGCCAGCCTGGCGGGTGACGACGAGATCGCGCGTCGCCGAAAGGCCAACCGCGAGGCGATGACGTTGCTCGATCGAGCTGTACGCGGCCATGGGCTCGAGCCGCCGGGGCCCGCCGTCGCCAACTTCGTGTTCGTCCGGGTCGGAGACGCGGGCGCCGTCTCGGACGCGCTGCTACGTGAGGGGGTGATCGTCCGTCCCATGGGATCGTTCGGGGCGCCGGACGCGCTCCGGATCACCGCCGGCACCCCGGACGAGATCGCCTTCCTCGAGCGCGCCCTGACTGCCGTGCCCTTGCCGGACGCGGTCGCGCGCCGCTAGCTCCTTGGGGGAAAGGGCGCCTAGGGAGCGAACCCCTCTTATCGCTGAGCTATCCTCCGCAGGCGGGCGCCCGTGGAGGCGCTCGTTGGCTGTTCTATGCGAACGACCCTGAAGAGAGGCCTGGGGCGCGGGGCCGCGCCGAACGGAAACGGGAAGCCCGTTTTCCCGCCTGGTGCCCTGTCACCCGTCAGCCTCTACCAGCAGCCTCCGAGACAGCCCCGTTCACGGGCCGCCCTGATCGGCCGGATCGCGCTCTGGCTCGGTGTCGCGTCGCTCGTTCTGGTCAGTGGCGCGGCCGGCGGTGCGTACCTCTACTTCCACCAGTCCGTGGCTGCCGTGGCCGCCCAGACCCCGGAGGTCAAGCGCGCGGCCAGGGCGCTCAATGCGCCCCTTCCAGGGCAACCGGCCGTCGCGCTCGTCATCGGATACGACCACCGCCGGGAGGACGGCGCCAACGCCTCCGGCCGCTCGGACACGCTGATGCTCGTGCGCGCGGATCCGTCGACGGACTCGATCTCGCTCCTCTCGTTCCCGCGCGACATGCGCGTGGAGATCCGATGCGACGGGCGCACGCCGTACTTCGACAAGATCGCGCACGCGTACTCCGCCTGTGGTCCTCAGGGCTCCCTGGACACGGTCAAGGCGCTGACGGGCATACCGATCAACTATCTGATCACGGTCAACTTCCGCGGCTTCCGGCAGATCATCGACAGGCTGGGCGGCGCGTGGATCGACGTCGACCGGCGCTACTTCAACGACCGCGGAGGGCCTTCCGGCTACGCGAAGATCAATCTCCGACCCGGTTACCAGCAGCTCACCGGCCGCCAGGCGCTCGACTACGTTCGCTATCGCCACACCGACTCGGACCTCTACCGCGTCGCGCGCCAGCAGCAGTTCGTGAAGGCGTTCAAGGGCCAGGTGCAGGAGAGCTTCGCTCCCCTCGCACTGCCAAAGGTGGTCAATGCAATCACCAACAACGTCGAGGTTGCCCAGGGTGGAGGGAGCGACGTACCGGGCGGCACCATCCTTTCCTACGCGCTCTTCGCCTACAGCCTGCCGCGGGGACACGTCTTCCAGAACAAGATCGAGGGCCTCGAGGGGTTCGCCGAGCTGACGACCGGCTCCGAGAACATCGAGCGTGCGGTCCAGACGTTCACGCATCCCGACGTCGAGTCCTCGGAGAAGGCGACCGCGGTCGCCCTCGGCGAGAAGCTCAAGCAGCGCGTGCCGGCGCCGCGCGACACGAGCATCACCGTCCTCAACGGAAACGGCGTCGCGGGCTCGGCCTCGACGGCCGGGTTCCAGCTCGGCGAGCGCGGCTACGAGATCCTGCTTCCGCCGAACGGGCTCCCCGCCAACGCGCCGCGCTACACCTACTTCCGGACGCAGGTCTACTTCGCATCCGGCCGTCGCGGGGCCCGCGAGGCGGCGCAGAGCGTCGCGAACCTCTTCGGCTCGGCCGAGGTGAACGCGCTCCCGAGGGAGATCGCGCATCTCTCGAACGGTGCGATGCTGACCGTCGTCGTCGGCCAGACGTTCCACGGCAGTCTGGCCGCCGCTCCGATCGACCGAACGCCGAAGCGGGCACGCCCGAACGTCGTCTTCGCCCCCGACGCCGCCCGAGAGCACCTCCGCGAGCGGCGCTCGCGCGTTCCGTTCCGGCTGATGCTCCCGACCGTGATCGAGCGGAGCTCGTGGACCGACTCGACGATGCCGGTGCGGATGTACTGGATCGATCCCGGTGAGAAGCACAAGGCCGTGCGTCTCGTGTACAGCATGGGCTCGAACGAGTACTGGGGCGTGCAGATGACCGACTGGGACGATGCGCCCGCGCTCGCGGACAAGAGCCTCACCCGGCGCATCAAGGGCCGCATCTACGACCTCCACTACGACGGGCCGAAGCTGCACATGGTCGTCCTGCGCACGCCCACGGCCAGCTACTGGGTGATCAACACGCTGCTCGACCGCCTCTCCAACGAGACGATGCTCGCGATCGCCAAGGGCCTGAAGCCGCTCGGGAGAGCGAAGTAGGCCCGTGCGCGTCGCCGTCTTCGGTGCCGGCTACGTCGGCCTGGTCACAGGAGCGTGTCTCGCCGACCTGGGCCACGACGTCGTCGTTCGCGACGTCGTCGTGGACAAGATCGAGGCACTTCGGCGGGGCGAGGTGCCGATTCACGAGGAGGGGCTCACGGAGCTCCTCGAAGGAAATCGCGAGCGGTTGACCTTCACGACCGAGGTTGCCGAGGCAGTCGACGGGGCCGAGGTCGTGTACGTGGCCGTTGGAACTCCTCCGACGTACTCCGGCGACGCGGACCTGTCGGCTGTCTGGACGGTCGTGGACGAGCTTCCGCAGGTCGAACACCGCATCGTGATCGCGATGAAGAGCACGGTGCCCGTCGGTACCGGAAAGACCGTGCGCCACCGGCTCGACGATCGCGGACTTCAGAACGTCGGCTACGTCTCGAACCCCGAGTTCACCGCCGAAGGGACGGCCGTGCGCGACTTCATGCACCCGGATCGGATCGTCGTCGGTGCGTTCGATCCGGCGGACGGCGACGTCGTCGAACGACTCCACGACGGCATCGATGCGCCGGTGGTGCGGTGCGACGTGTCGTCGGCGGAGATGATCAAGCTCGCCGCAAATGCAGCGCTCGTGACGCGCATCTCGTTCATCAACGAGATCGCGAACGTCTGCGAGGCGACGGGCGCCGACGTCGTGACCGTGGCGCAGGGAATCGGATTGGACCGACGCATCGGCCCCGCGTTCCTGAACGCGGGCATCGGTTTCGGCGGTTCATGCTTCCCCAAGGATTCGCTCGCGCTCAAGCAGCTTGCCGCGAACTCGGGTTACAACTTCCAGCTCTTAAACGCTGTCATCGAGGTGAACGAGCTTCAGAAGCGGCGCGTCGTGGGGAAGCTCGAGCGCCGGCTCGGGCCCCTGCGAGACAAGCGGATCGCGCTGCTCGGCCTCGCATTCAAGCCCGGCACCGACG
>DATFEK010000219.1:0-10204 GCA_035251305.1 Gaiellaceae bacterium
GGACGATCTCGCCCGCGGCAGGTCCCTGGAGAAAGCCGTGTCCGGAGAACCCGGTCGCGTAGAGGAAGCGCGATACGTCCAGCGCCTCGCCCACGAGTGCGTTGTGGTCGGGTGTGACCTCGTAGGCTCCCTTCCAGCCGCCGGCGAGACCCATGTCGGGGAGCGTCGGAAGGCGGCGCTCGGCGACCTCCGAGACACGCTCGAGCCAACGTGGGTCGGTCGGCGCGTCGAGCCCCGGCGCTTGCGCGCGATCGGCCATGCCGAAGAGGAGCCCGGGTCCTTCACGGTGGAAGTAGAAGCCCGTCGAGAAATCGACGGTCAGCGGGATCCGCCTCGGGAGCCCCTCGACCGGTCCCGTGAAGCCGACCTCGCGCAGCACGGGCTGGACAGGGAGGTCGACGCCGACCATCCTCGCGATCGCGGGCGACCAGACACCCGCCGCGCAGACGACAACGCCTGTCTCTATCTCTCCACCGTCCGTCGTGACCGTGTGAATCTCGCCGTCGGAACAGCCGATGTGAGTTGCCGCGCAGCCCGTGAGCACGGTTGCGCCGTGGCGCCGGGAACCGGCGGCGTAGCCCTGGACGACTGCCTCGGGGCTTGCGTGCCCGTCGAGCGGGCAGTAGGTCGCAGCAAGTACGCCCTCGACTCCCGCCAGGGGGCAGAGCTCGCCGACCTCGGCCAGCGAGACGAAGCGACTCGGGACTCCGAGCTCGTTCTGGAGCGCGACGCTCTCCTCGAAGGCCGCAACGTCCTCGTCGCGATCGAGCAGGAAGAGGTACCCGACCTGCGCGAGGTCGATCTCACCTCCGGGTCTTTCGGCGAAGCCGGTGAAGGCCTCGATGCTGCGAAGGCCGATGGCGACGTTCAGAGGGTCGGAGAACTGAGCGCGGAACCCTCCTGCAGCACGACTCGTCGATCCGCCCGCGAGCTCACCTCGCTCGACGAGGCAGACATCGACTCCTGCTTCGGCGAGGTGGAAGGCGACGCTCGTGCCGATGACCCCGCCACCGATCACGACGACGTCGGCGCGCTCGGGGGGACGACTCACCGGCGGACGAGGTTGCGCAGGAAGAACCCGAGGTTCGCGGGGCGCTCGGCGAGCCTGCGCATGAGATACGGATACCAGTCCGGGCCGAACGGCGTGGCGACGAGCACCTTGTAGCCCTCGGCCGCGATCGACCGTTGCAGCCCGGGTCGGACGCCGTAGAGCATCTGGAACTCGAAGCGGTCGCGTCCGACGCCCTCGCTCTCGGCGAACGCTTGCACCTGCCGGATGATCGCCTCGTCGTGGGTCGCGACGGCGATGTAGGCGCCGCCGCGCATGCCCCGCTCCACGATCTCCAGGTACGCGCGGTCGACGTCCTTCTTCTCCGGATACGCGATCTCCGCTGGCTCGAGGTACGCGCCCTTGACGATGCGGAGGTTCGGGCCGAGTGGGAGCAGACGCTCGAGATCGTCCGGCGTCCGGTACAGGTAGGTCTGGAGCACGGTTCCGACGCTGTCGCGCCCACCCTCGCGGAGTCGCCGGTAGATCCGAAGCGTTGCGTCGAGGTATTCCGACTGCTCCATGTCGATGCGGATGAACGTCCCCAGAGCTGCAGCGTGCGTGACGAGCCGCTCGACGTTCGTGTACGCGCTCTCCTCGTCGAAGGAAAGCCCGAGATGTGTCAGCTTGAGCGCGACGTTTGCGCGCAGCTCCTCCGCGACGAGACGATCCAGGATCCGAACGTACTCGTCCGTCACGGCGCTCGAGCCCGCGGGATCGAGTATTGCCTCTCCCAGGAGCGTCGTGTTCGCGTGCAGTCCTGCCTCGTTCAGCCGCCGGATCACGGCTACGCACTCGTGGAGCGTCTCGCCCGCGACGAAGCGCGCGGCGCCGAGTCGCATCCCGTGCCCCTGCACCACGCGCTGCAGGCGATCGCTCTCGGCCGCGCGCAGGATCGCGGCGCGTGACACCCTGGAGACGATCACGGCGCCGAGCCTAACGTTCCGCGCTACTGTCACCCGCGATGGCGGTCGGTACGGCCCAACGTTCGTTCGATCCGGCTCTCTTCCGATTCCTGCGCGAGCTGAAGGCGAACAACGACAGGGAATGGTTCGCGGCGAACAAGAGCCGGTACGAGGAGCTCGTGCGAGGGCCGGCACTCGACTTCGTCGCCGACGTCGCGCCCCACCTCGAGCGGGTCAGCCCGCACTTCGTCGCCGATCCGAGGCCGTCGGGAGGCTCCCTCTTCCGTATCCACCGCGACACGCGCTTCTCGAAGGACAAGAGCCCGTACAAGACGTACACCGGTATCCAGTTCCGGCACGAGCTCGCGCGGGATGCGCACGCGCCGGGGTTCTACCTCCACCTGCAGCCGAGGGAGGTGTTCGTGGCCGCCGGCATCTGGCACCCGGATGCTGTCACTCTCGGGAGGATCCGCGATGCGATCGCGCGCGACGCGAGGGCCTGGAAAGCCGGTAGGCGCCTCGGAGAGCGCTTTCGACTGGCAGGGGACAGCCTCAAGCGTGCGCCCTCTGGCTACGACCCCGAGCATCCACTCGTCGAGGATCTACGGCGCAAGGACTTCATCTGCGTCGCCGAGCTCTCGGAGCGCGACGTGTGCGCGCGTGGATTCGTCGAGGAGTTCGTCCGTATGTGCCGCGACGCGTCGCCGCTCGTGCGCTTCCTCTGCGGCGCCATCGACGCGCCGTTCTGAAATGGGGTCAGACCCGTGGGGTCTGACCCATCTCGAACAGCGCCTATGCGGGAATGTTGTGGTTCAGGTGGAAGACGTTCTCCGGGTCGTAGCGGCGCTTCACCTCGACGAGACGGTCGTAGTTCGGGCCGTAGGCGGCGCGCACCGCGTCGGACCCGTCGTCATCGCTGAAGTAGTTGAGCCACCGCCGGTCGACGAAATGCGGACTGAAGGCGTCGAATGCCGCCCTCGTCCACGCGAGATTCTCCTCTGTCGCCGCGGGGTCCATCCAGACGCTCGTGATGAGAAGGTTGTAGCCCTCCTCGCGATGGGGCACCGCGGTGTCCGTGACGCCGATCCGTGTCACCGCGCCGTGGAAGTGCTCGAGGACGATCGCCGTCATGGGAGACGGGGTCGACGCGAAGCGCTCGATAATCGCGTCGAGAAGCGTATCGTCGAGGTCGCGAACGAAGCTCGACTTCCAGTAGTTGAGAGCACCTTTCGGGTAGCCCTCGTCGAGCATGGTGTTCGACGCCGGATACGGCATACGCCCGATCTCGGCGAGTACGGGCGATCCGAACTCCCTGACCGCGGCGAGGTCCCGTTCGGCCTCATCCGGCGATCCCGCGTGGCAGACGGCAATCGCAGCCAACTTCGCACCGGAACCGTCCGGGGCATGAACGAGCGCGCCGAGCGCGCCGAGCTCGTCGGGCTCGGTCTTCGTGAACTCCCGGTAGAAGCGGAGGACTTCGGGTGCCGCGTCGATCGGATGAGCGACGAGGCCGGCGGTGACCTCGCGCAGAGGGTGCAACCGATACTCGAACGACGTGGCGACTCCGAAGTTTCCGCCGCCACCTCGGAGCGCCCAGAAGAGGTCGGGATGCGACTCGCTCGTAGCATGCAGGACATCGCCGCTCGCCGTGACGAGCTCCACGGAGATCAGATTGTCGGCAGCGAGCCCGTAGCCGCCCATCAGCCAACCCAGTCCTCCGCCGAGGGTGTAGCCCGCGATACCGGTCGTCGAGACCAGGCCTCCCGTCACGGCGAGGCCGTGCTCCGCGTTCGCCTCGTTGAGCTCAGCCCAGATCACGCCGCCCTCCGCGCGAGCCGTGCGCGCTTCCGGGTCGACCTCGATCTTCTTCATCTCCGCGAGGTCGATCATCACGCCGCCCTCGGTCACCGCTCGTCCACCCACGTTGTGTCCGCCGCCGCGGATCGAGATCTCGAGCCCCGCCTCTCGCGCGAACGCGATCGCGGCGGCGACGTCGGCCGCGTTGCTGCAACGGACGATGAGTGCTGGCCGCTTGTCGATCAGCCCGTTGTGGCACTGGCGGGCCTCGTCGTAACCCGAGTCCTCGGGCATGAGCACCGTTCCCGAGACAACTCTGGAGAGCGAGCCGACTCGCTCCTCGATCGCCGTCATCGTTCCTCCTCGATCGCCTGCTGAGTCGCCGGATCGTTACACGGCCGGGCCGGTCAGTCCAGCGCGACGCCTATCGTCTCGCCGGATCTCGACGACATCGACCACGTACGCAAGTCGCATGGCGCGCACGAGGGTACAGCCGTCGGTGGGATGCGGCTGTGCGGCGGTTAGTTCATCGACGGATCGGGTGGCATGAGGGCGAGGACGCCGAACGGGCCACCCTTGCGGCGGAGCACGTCGCTCCAAAGCGTGCTCGGCTCGGAGGTGAAGACGTCTTCGGGGAGGGCGGGCTCGACGATCCAGGAGCCCTCCTCCAGCTCGTCGTCGAGCTGACCCGGGCCCCAGCCTGCATACCCCGCAAACACGCGTGCCCGCTTGAGCTCGCCGAGCGTGGTGGGATCCACCTCGGCCGGCAGGAACCCGACCGAGTCGAGAACGAGCGAAGCCGCGCGCTCGGGCTCGAGAAAGTCCGCGAGGACGACGATGGCCGACGGTTGCACCGGACCGCCGACGTGGACTTGGCCGAGATCGTCGCCGAGGATCGCGAGCTCCGGGACGGTCTCGTCGACGGCCGCGTCCGATGCGCGGTTGAGGACGACGCCGAGCGCGCCTTCCTCGGAGTGCTCGCCCACGAGAACGACGGTCCGCCAGAAGTTCGGGTCTATGAGCGACGGGCCCGCGATCAGGAGTTGCCCTCTGAGCGTATCCACGCGCTTATCATCGTCGCATGGAGGGCGTCTCTCGGGAGATCCGCCTCGTCGCTCGCCCGCAGGGGTTTCCCGGCGAGGATCTCTTCGAGGTCGCCGAGACACCCATTCCGGAGCCTGCCGCCGGACAGCTGCTCATCCGCAATGCCTACTTCTCGGTCGATCCCTACATGCGTCCGCGCATGAACGACGTTCGGTCGTACGTTGCACCGTTCACCTTGGGGGAGGCGATGACGGGCGGTGCGGTCGGACAGGTCGTCGTCTCGCACAACGAGGGGCATCCCGAGGGGAGCTGGGTGGTGCACGGGCTCGGATGGCGCGAGTGGGCGTTGTCGGAGGGATCCGGCCTTCGCCGAATCGACGCATCCGTCGCACCCGTGTCGACCGCACTCGGTGTGCTCGGAATGCCAGGGCTGACCGCGTACTACGGTCTGTTCGAGCTCGGCACTCCGAAGGAGGGCGAGATCGTCTTCGTATCCGGCGCCGCGGGCGCGGTCGGAAGCACCGCGGGACAGATGGCGAAGATCGCGGGCTGCCGGGTCATCGGGAGCGCCGGGTCGGACGAGAAGCTCGCCTGGCTTCGTGAGCTCGGCTTCGACGCCGTCTTCAACTACCGGGAGCGACGTGCCAGGGAGGCTCTTACCGAGCTGGCTCCCGACGGGATCGACATCTACTTCGACAATGTCGGCGGCGATCATCTGGAGGCTGCGATCGGCGCGCTCCGGACCTACGGACGCGTCGTCGCGTGTGGGTCGATCTCGCGCTACAACGATGTCGAGCCAACGCCCGGCCCGCGGAACATGTTCATGGTCGTGACGAAGCGACTGCGGATCCAGGGCTACATCATCAGCGACCACTACGACCGTTTCGGCGAGTTCTACGCAGCCGCGCAGGAATGGGTTCGCGACGGCCGGCTTCATTATCGCGAGACGATCATCGAGGGAATCGAGAACGCGCCGCATGCCTTCCTCGGGCTCCTCCGAGGCGAGAACATCGGGAAGATGCTCGTGAAGGTCGGCCCGTCAGGGTGAAGCTTCTCTGCCGGATCCTCGGCCATCGTCTTCCCCGCCGGCGTCGGCCGTTCTTCCTCACGGAGCGCTACCAACACTGCGAGCGGTGTGGCAAGCGGGTTCGGCTGAGAGGCCGCTGATCGTGGGCGTCGCGCCGGGGAGACTCGTGTGGTATGAAACCTGCCGTTGGGTACCCACACTAGCGGCGGCGTGGGCGAGCGTTTGCGCACTGCGCGGCGCGGTGCCGGGCTGACTCAGAAGCAGCTTGCGGCCGAGCTCGGGGTCGAGGCGATCACGGTGTCCCGCTGGGAGCGCGGCGTGACGACTCCATCGCTTCCGCGGCTACGGCAGATGGCCGAGATCACCGAGACGACGGTCTCAGACCTCGTCCGGGCGTCGGACGCGGCTACCGCTCAGGCTGTCGAGCTCGCGGCACTCAGGGCCGAGCTCGCAGAGACGCGGGCGGTGGTCGATCGAGTTGCTCGGACGGTCGAGCAGATAGCTCGGCTTCGTTCCGAAGCAAGCTTTCCTTCAGCGTCCCAAGGGTCGTAGCCTCCGTCCCGCCAGGCGCTCGACGAGGTCCCGAAGGAGACGTATCGCTAGTCTGCCGACGTGGCCCGATCGGTCATCGTCAGCGCTGTTCGCACACCCTTCGGACGGCTGGGGGGTGGGCTCGCGGCGTACCCCGCGACAGAGCTCGGATCGATCGCGATGCGTGCGGCGCTCGAGCGAGTCGGGCTCGAGCCCGCCGAGGTCGAGTACGCGATCATGGGTCAGGTCCTTCAGGCCGGTGCAGGCCAGGCCCCTGCGCGGCAGGCCGCCGTCGCGGCGGGGATTCCGAAGGAGATCCCGGCGGACACGATCAACAAGGTGTGCGCGTCCTCCATCAGGGCTCTCGAGATCGCCGATCTGATGATCCGCGCGGGCGGGCACGGTCTCGTCGTCACAGGTGGTATGGAGTCGATGTCGAATGCGCCCTATCTCCTCCCGAAGGCGCGCTTCGGCTACAGGCTCGGAAACGGCGAGGTCGTCGATCACCTGGTGTTCGACGGGCTCAGGTCGACGTTCGACGGGCTGCACATGGTCGAGCAGGCGTCGAAGGTCTCGCGCGAGCTCGGGATCTCCCGCGAAGAGCAGGACGAGTGGGCCTACAGATCCCAACGGCGCGCGGCAGCGGCCGAGGACGCGGGTCGGTTCGAGGACGAGATCGTGCCGGTCGGCGCGCTCGAGTCCGACGAGAGCATCCGGCGCGATACGACGCTCGAGAAGCTGGCCGCACTGCCGCCGGTCTTCGACGAGGAGGGTACGACGACCGCAGGCAACGCACCGGGTGTGAACGACGGCGCCTCCTGCGTCGTCGTCTGCTCCGAGGAGTTCGCGAACCGCCGCGGGCTCGAGCCGCTGGCGACGATCCTTGCGCAGGGGTACGTGGCCGACGACTACGCGTATCTGGCGCGAACGCCCGCGCGGGCCGGCGAGCTGGCTCTCTCTGCGGCCGGGAAGACGATCGACGACGTGAAGAGAGTCGAGATCAACGAGGCCTTCGCATCCGTCGCCAAGAACTCGACGCGTATGCTCGGTGCCGACGAGGAGATCGTGAACGTCAACGGCGGCGCCGTGGCGCTCGGTCACCCGATCGGTGCGTCGGGCGGCCGCATCGTGGCGACGATGATCCACGAGCTGCGGCGGCAAGGCGGCGGACTCGGCCTCGCCGCGATCTGCTCTGGCGGGGGCCAGGGCGACGCGCTGCTCATCGAGGTCTGAAGTCCAAGTTACAAGTTGCAACTTGTCGCTGATCCCGCTCGTCGAGCTGCTCCGCGGGCGATTCGACGCTAGTAACAAGTTGTAACTTGCCTCTGCCTCGGACAGCCGCTGCGCTCGTCTGCTCCGTCGCTGCGGCATTCGCGCTGACGGGCGCGGCAGGTGCGTGTGTCTGCGCCGAACAACCTCTCCGCGAGCGCCTCGACTCTGCCGACGCCGCGATCGTCGGACGGGTCGTGGCCGTGACGGACGGCGAAGTGAACGGAGCGCCGCAGCGGTTGTTCACCATCGACGTCGACCAGCGCGTGAAGGGCGACCTCGACGGCACGATCGTCGTGCGCAGTCCGTCCGGGTCCGACTGCGATCTTCTCATCGCCCGGGACAAGGCGATCGGTCTCCTGCTCACACGCAGTGAGGACGGTGCCTGGCTGGGGACAGCCTGCAGCGTGGTCTCCCCGGGCCAACTCGTTGCCGAGGGGGGCGAGCCGCGCGGTGGGGTGATCAAGGTGGTGATCGGGATTGTCATCCTCGGGCTCGTTCTCCTGTGGGCGCTCCGACGGTTGAGGAGGGGCGCCCGACCCGATCTCCCGGGCGCTCCCGAGCCATAGTCGATCGGGTCAGGAAGGGGTCAGACCCGTGGGGTCTGACCCCTTCTCCGCAGCCGTGGGGTCTGACCCTCGGGTCCGAAAGCGGGTCAGGTAAGGGTCAGACCCGTGGGGTCTGACCCTTGGTCCGCAGTGGTGGGTCTGACCCCCCGTAGCAAAGACGGCCGGTATGGGGTCAGACCCCACGGGTCTGACCCCGTCCGAGATACTCCGCCCGTGCGCTTCCAGCACGTTCTCGTGGTCGGAGCGGGGCAGATGGGCGGCGGGATCGCCCAGGTCGTCGCCGCGTCGGGACGCCAGGTCTCGCTCCACGACGAGGTGTCCGGAGCAGTCGAACGTGGCATTGCGGCGATGGAGCGAAGCCTCGCCAAGCTCGTCGAGAAAGGGGGTGCTGATCCGGCCGGGGTCCTCGAGCGGGTGACGCCCGTCGACGGGCTCGTGCCGGCCGATCTCATGATCGAGGCCGTCGTCGAGGACGCCGACGTGAAGAAGCAGCTCTTCGAGGCCGCCGACGGGATTCTGCCGGCAGAGGCGATTCTCGCCTCGAACACGTCCTCGATTCCGATCACGACACTGGCCGCCGTCACAGGACGCCCGGACCGTGTCATCGGCATGCACTTCTTCAACCCGGTCCCCTTGCTGGAGCTCGTCGAGGTCATCCGCGCCGTACAGACGTCTGACGAGACCGCCACGGCGATCGTCGAGCTCGCACGCGATCTCGGGAAGGTCCCCGCGGAGGCGCGCGATTTCCCGGGCTTCGTCTCCAACCGGATCCTGATGCCGTTCGTCAACGAAGCCGCGTACGCACTGATGGAAGGGGTGGCCGAGCCCGAGGCGATCGACACCATCGCGAAGCTCGGCTTCGCACATCCGATGGGCCCTCTGGCGCTCGCCGACCTGATCGGGCTCGACACGTGCGTCTCGATCATGGAGGTCCTCCACGAGGGCCTCGGCGATCCCAAGTACGCGCCGTGCCCGCTGCTTCGCCAGTACGTCGCGGCGGGACGTCTCGGGCGCAAGACGGGTCGCGGCTTCTACGAGTACGAGAACCCGGAGAGGGCTCAGACCCGTGGGGTCTGACCCCGGCTAGGCACGATGGACGCGCGGCTCGCCGCCGAGCTGACCGCGTACGTGGTCCCGAACGACGAATTCGTGGACCTGGCGTTCCGGCACATCCTCCGCCGGCCCGGCGACGACGAGGCCCGCGAACGGGCACTCGCGAAGCTGCAGGAGGGAACTCTCTCGCGCGCGACTCTGATCCACGAGCTCGCGACGAGTGAGGAGTCGGCACGGGTGCGTCAGCTCGACGACGCGGTGGCGCTCGGGCTCGGCGCGAGGGCACGCGGCGAGTCGATCCGTTGGCTTCGGGCAGCGGGCGGCACCGACGAGCGCGTCGTCGAGATTCCCTGGGTGCTCTCGAGGCTGAAAGCCGGAGGGCGGGTGCTCGAGGTCGGGTATGCATTCGCGGAGCCGGCGTACCTTGCGGCGTTGCTCCGCTCGGGCGTGGAGCTCGTCGGTGCCGACCTCGCGACGCGGGAAGTCGAGGGCATGGAGACAGTCGAGGCCGATGCCCGCGGGCTTCCGTTCGCCGATCACTCGTTCGACCAGGTCCTGCTCGTATCCACCCTCGAGCACATCGGCGCCGACAACACCGTGTACGGGCTCGACGCCGAGAGTGACGGGGGAGCCCGTCTCGCGACGCTCCGCGAACTGAAACGCGTGCTGAGGGGAGACGGCAGTCTGCTCGTCACCGTTCCCCTCGGAGAGCCGGGTGACCACGGCTGGTTTCGGCAGGAGGACCAGGACGGCTGGACCGAGCTCTACGCGCGCGCAGATTTCTTCATCGAGGAGATGGAAGCGTACGAGCTTCAGCCGGAGGGCTGGCGTGCAGCGCCTGCTTTTCGGCCGGAGGGCGTTCGCTACGGTGAGCGCGGCCCCGCGGCGTCCGCGGTTCTCTGCGCAGCGCTCTCGCCGGGTCGACTTCGGCGGCTGCTGACACCGTCCGGCCTGGCGACGA
>DATFEK010000222.1:0-9354 GCA_035251305.1 Gaiellaceae bacterium
GTGCCGTCGACGGCGCCCAGCTCGGCCACGACCATGCTGCGGCCCCGGGAGGCGCGGTACGTGGACGGCTTGCCGCCCTCGAGGCCCGTCTCTATCGCGACATCCCGCCACCGGATCTCGTGGTCTACCTCTCGGCCCCGCTCGAGGT
Source organism: Gaiellaceae bacterium (assembly GCA_035251305.1). Lineage (GTDB taxonomy): Bacteria > Actinomycetota > Thermoleophilia > Gaiellales > Gaiellaceae > GMQP-bins7. The sequence continues at coordinate 149 of DATFEK010000222.1, forward strand.
CGCGCTCGAACGGAACCGAGAGCGGGGGAAGTCCGAGCCCGAGAGCTACGTGCTGTCACGGCATGCGCGGAGCTCGAGCCTGGAATTCGAGCGCACGACCGTTCACGAGCTGGCGACGGACCGGCCGCTCGACGAGGTGACCTCCGAGCTGCGACGCGTCATCTGGACGGCGCTGTGAGCGCCGCGGCGCATCGGTAACCTCCGTTGACCTTGTGAAGACACTCGTCCACGGATACTCTGCGAAGGCAGCGGCCCGCCGAAGCTCTGGGGCGCTCTGGGGAATTTGCTTGCAGTTGGGGAACTCATCTATGAGCGGCGCGATCTCGTCTAGCGGGGAGCATTCGGCTCCACGCCCGGGGGTGCCCGTCCACGACGAGGCGCGGCGCCGGTGACCGAGAACGGAGGCGCAGCAGCCTGGCAGCCGACTGATGGTCGACGTCCGCTCGGAGAGCGTGACCCCGGCGTCGTGGAGACGAATGTCTTCACCTCGATCTGGAACCACCGCCTGCTCGTCCTCGGCTCGGTTCTCGTGTTCGCGGTGCTCGGCCTCCTGCTCACTGCGCTCAGGCCCTCCCAATACGCGGCCGAGGCGGGGCTCGTCCTCGAGAATCCCCAGTCGCAGTCGCTCCTGGATGCGCCTACCGGAGACGAGCTTCGCTACGTCGCCGACCAGGTCGCGATCCTGAAGTCGGTCGCGGTCGCCGACCGGGCGAGCGCGCTGCTCAAGAAGGCCGGGGAGGGACCGTTCGACGCGCGCCAGGTTCAGCGCGAGACGACGATCGGGTCGAATGCGGACTCGAACTACATCCTCGTTCGTTGTGCAGCAGGGAATCCGACGACGGCGTCGGCTTGCGCCAACGCGATCGTCCGAGCCTATCGCGAGCTCATTCGCGAGGACCTGACGAGGAACGCCAACGCCTCGCTCCAGCGGCTCGATGCGGCGATCGCCGGCACGAAGGAGGAGGCGCTGCTGAGCGAGCTTCGAAAGCGGCGCACGCGCATCCTGGTCAACGCGAAGCTGGCGGGCGACGGTGTTGGCCTCTTCTCCCCCGCTGGGCTGGGGAAGGCGCAGGGCGTCTCGTGGCTCTCTGCCCTCGCAATCGCCGTGGTCCTCGGAGGGCTCGTCGGCGCCGGACTCGCATATTGGCTCGACGCGCGGAAGCAGGCGTTCTCGAACTGGCTCGAGCCGGAGGCTCTTCTTCGCGTGCCCGCGATTTCGGAGATTCCGGACTTCACGCGCGAACGCGTTACGTCGAAGTTACCCGTCCTCCACTCCCCCGGCACCGAGTCCGCCGAGGCGTTTCGGCTGCTTGCATCCTCGGTCAGCCCGCCGCGTGAGACCATGAGGAAGGCAGCTCGGGCGGCGGGCCGGCAGCGGGACGAGAGTGGACGCTTCGCGCCGGCCGCCCCTGAGTTCAAGTCGGTCGCGTTCGTCGCCGGCGCGTTCGGCGACGGGACGACCACGCTGACGGCGAACACGGCGTTCGCCGCGGCTCAGGACGGCTACCGCGTGTTGGCGCTCGACACGGACGTCGAGCAGCAGGGTCTGACCCGCCTGCTCCTCGGCCGGGCGATCACGGTCGACGGCGCCGACTCGACGGCGGAGGGTTTGAGCAACATGCTCCGGCACCGTGCGTCACCGGAGGCCATTCAGCGGGTCATGGGCACGGGGGCCGGGGGAACGCTGAGCCTCCTCGGGCCCGGCACCGCGACCCGGCGGCGGAGCGACGTCTTCCGTGCCGAGCAGATCCTGTCCACCCTCGACTCGATGCGGGACCAGTTCGACCTCGTTCTGATCGACGTGCCTCCGATCCTGCAGATTGCGTACGCAGACGCGCTCCTGCGGAGCGCCGGGGCCGTGGTGGTCGTCGTTCGGCACCGGAGCGAGGCCGCTCAGTTGAAGAGCGTCAGCGATCGACTCGCGCTCCTCGGTGCGCACCCGGTCGGGTACGTCTACAACTTCGCTCCCTCTCGCCAGGAGGCGGGGCGCAGCGTGACGAGAGACGTGCTCGGACGGGCGGAGTCGGTCGTCGAGCGAACGCGGGCGAAGAAGGCGGTCGGGCAGTGATCAGGCGAGCTCGCCCGGGCGCGCTTGCCCTCGCCACGCAAGGCGAATGAACGGCGCGGCGCCGACCGCCGTGCCGGCACCGACGGAGAAACGGACGAGAGTCGCGATCTTCGCCCCCTCGATGGCGGGTGGGGGAGCGGAGCGCGGCGCGGTGAAGCTCGCGGAGGGCCTCGTTCGGCGTGGGTTCGACGTCGACCTCGTGCTCGCGACCGCGGAAGGCCCACGCCTCGGTGAGATACCGGCCGACGTACGGGTCGTCGACCTCGGAGCACGCCGTGTCGTCGGCTCTCTTCCTGCGCTCGTACGGTACCTCCGGCGCGAGAAGCCCCAGGGGCTTGCCTCGGTGCTCGACCACGCGAATGTGGTCGCGCTCTGGGCCTGCAAGCTGGGAAGGTACTCCGGGCGCGTGGTCGTCATCGAGCAGAACACGCTCTCGGAGGCGGCGCGCAACGGCAAGAGCCGCCGCGACCGGATGATGCCCCGCCTCGTACGACGCTTCTACCCGTGGGCCGACTACGTCGTCGGCGTCTCGGAGGGTGTGACCGAGGACCTCGCGCAGTTCGTGAGGCTCCCGGCGGAGAAGCTGCGCGTGATCTCGAACCCGATCGTCGCACCCGAGATCGGAGAGCTCGCGCGAGCGCCCGTCGATCACGCCTGGTTCGACGGCGATGCGCCCGTGTTCGTCGCAGCGGGGCGGCTACGACCGCAGAAGGACTTTCCGACACTCCTCCGTGCGTTCTCGCACGTGCGAGCCAAGCGCCCTGTGCGGCTCCTCATTCTCGGTGAAGGGCCGGAGCGAGAGCGGCTCGAGGCACTGGCTCGCGAGCTCGACTTGTCGAGCGACGTCGCGCTTCCCGGAGCCACGACCAATCCGTACGCGTACATGGCGCGCTCGACTGCGTTCATCCTCTCCTCGAGGTGGGAAGGTCTCCCGACCGTGCTCATCGAGGCGATGAGTTGCGGTGCCCCGGTCGTCGCGACGGACTGCCCGAGCGGGCCTCGCGAGATCCTCGACGGCGGACGATACGGCGCGCTGGTTCCCGTCGGCGACGTCCATGCACTCGCAGCTGCGATGGACGAGGCACTCGACGGGAAGCTGGCCCGTCCTCCCCTCGAGAGCTGGCGGCGGTACGCGATCGACGCTGTCGTCGACGAATACGTTCCACTGCTGGTGGCCCCGTAGAGGCCGAGCCTCCTGGCCGAGAATCGCTCCGAAGATCACCGACGCCAGATGCTCGTCTTCGTCCACATCAACAAGACCGCCGGGAGCACCGTCCGGTACATCCTGAGGAGCTCGTACGGCTCTCGGCATTGCGACGTCGAGCCGTGGCACGGCGGGCGCGACGATCCGCCGTTCTCGACGGACGATCTCAGGCGGCTGCGGCGGGTCTACCCGAGGCTCGCGAGCATCGCCGGCCACCGGGTGACCGGATACACGGAGCTTCGAGAGCGGGGGACCGAGTTCGCGTACTTCACGTTCCTCCGGGATCCACTGAAGCTCTGCGCCTCCCGCTTCCAGTACCACATCGACCACCGGAAGAAGACGCAGCTCGTCTTCGAGGAGTGGATCCAGCGGGACTGGCTGCGGAATGCACAGACCCAGCGGATCGCCGGCACCCAGAACGTCGAGGACGCCATCCGTGTCATCGGCGAGCGTGAGATGTTCGTCGGGCTCACCGAGCGCTTCGACGAGTCGATGGTCCTCCTGAAAGCGTTACGAGCCGGCGATCTGGACCTCGGGTACTCGCCCGTGAACGTCGCGAAGAAGAGCTCCATCGCGAGCACATTGCTCGAGGACGACCGCTCGCGGGAGGCGCTCATCGATGCCAACGGTGCGGATCTCGCGCTCTATGACTACGTGACGCGAGAGCTCTACCCGGGCTTCGAGCGTGACTTCGGCGACGGTCTCGCCGATGCCGTCGCCGCGTACCGCCGCGACCGTCGGCAGTCGTTCAATCGGCGCAACCTCACCGTGTCCCGCGTCAAGCGTCACGGGTTGTACCGACCTCTACTGCGCCTCTATCGCTCGAGGGGCACGGGACGAGCGTTCGAGAGGTTGCTGGACCGACCGCGACGCACCGACAATCCGATCTGAGATGCGTCCCATCGCCTACTGGCTGACCATGGCGTTCGTCTTCTCCGTCCCGTGGGAGAACGCCGTTCACCTCGGTGGGCTCGGCCGCGGGAGCAAGTTTCTCGGGCTCGCGCTGGCGTTCGTCTGGGCCGGCTCGGTCCTGCTCCGACGCCGGCTTCGCGACCCGGACGGCTTCCAGAAGGCGTACTTCCTGCTCGTCGCCTGGAGCGGACTCACCTTCTACTGGAGCATCGACGCCGGGGCGACGACGTCGGGCTTCCTCACCTATGCGCAGCTCCTGCTCATGGTCTACATCATCTGGGACGTTTGCGACACGGAGAGCGCGATCGAGAACGTGCTCCAGGCGTACGTGCTCGGTGCATACATCGCGAGCTTCAGCATCGTCCTCGAGTTTCTCTCGGCTCCGGACGCGAGGTTCCCCGAGCACGAGCGTCTACGGGGGCTCGGGACGGAAGTCGACGGGATCGCGCTCATCGTCGCGATCGCCGTCCCGGCCGCGTGGTACCTGGCTGCGAGCCCGACCCACCAGCAAGGCAGTCCCGGAAGGAGATTCCTCAACTTCGCGTACGTGCCGGTCGGCCTGTTCGCGGTTGCCATCACCGGGACCCGCGGAGCGACGCTCGCACTGCTCCCGGCGGCGATTTTCATCTTCTGGTCGCTGCGACACGCGCGTCCGTCGCACCGCCTCGCAGCGCTCGGAACGCTCGTGGCGGCGATCCTCGTCCTCGTCGTGTATGCGCCGAGAGGCCCCCTGGCCCGAATCCAGTCGGCAACGACGGCAACCGAGCTCGGGAGCGAGGACAGCGCGCTCAGCGGTCGCTGGGGAATCTGGGTGGAGTCCAGCCGCACGTTCCTCGACCGGCCGGTCTTCGGCGCCGGGCTGGACGCGCATCGGGCCGCCGTCTCCGGTGGGCTGGACGAGGTACGAACGTTCAGGATCGCGGAGAAGGAGGCTCACAACACGTACATCTCCGTGCTCGTCGAGACCGGGATCGTCGGCTTCGTGATCTTTGCGACGATGATCGTGATCGTGATCAAGCGAATCCGAACGCTCCGTGGCTGGCGAGCCTGGTACTGGTCTGCCCAGGTGAGCGTCCTCGCGATCGGAGCGATGTCGCTGTCGCTGGAGGAGAGCAAGTCGATCTGGATCTTCCTGTCCCTCTGCGTCGCGACCTCGGCGGTGGCGGGCTCGAAGTCGGGCGCTGCCGTGCCGGCGCCTAGCGACGCGCCGGTCGGCGGCAGGGGCGTGGCGGGCGGCCGGCCGCGATGGCAGCCAGCTCCACAACGGCCTCGCTGATCTCCGGCCGCCGGAAGTACTCGAAGTCCTCGAACGCCGAGCCGGGCGTCTCGTAGCGCCACATCTCGAAGGCGCATGCGGTCGTTCGGAGGAGCATCGTCGATCCGTAGCGGCGCAGCTCGTCCGGCGACATCGCCCACCGTCCCGGTCGGGGGCTCTCGATCCCACTCGATCCGTCACCGCCCGAGAAGACGTTCAGCCCTACGACGAGGGCGAGCCGCTGACGGCGAGCGGATGCCTGCTCGTTCGCCGTGAAGGCCTCGACTGGGCCTTTCCGCACGAGGTAACGCGCCGACGCCGCGTCCAGGTGCCTCCACCTCCAACCGGGCCACGGGACCCCGAACGCGGCCGCGTGCACTTCGAGGTCGGACGGATCGGTGCGGAGCACGGTCGGCATCGTCGGCCAGATCTCCTTGCTGTACCGCGCGATCTCGTCGAGCACGTTGTTGGCGATGACCGTGTCGCCCCACTGGCTGCGCGCCTTGGCCTCGCTGATCAGCTGGTGGGCGACGATCGTCCCGTCATCGACGAACTCGTCGAGGTCGATGCCCCGGAACTCGTCGACGAGCGACTTCCAGAGGTCGATGTCGAACGTCCCGTCCGAGCGCTTGTAGTGGCGCTGGGCGCCGACGAGGATCACGAAGACGCGCATCGACCTCGCACGAGCGTCGCTGAGATCGGCGACGACGGATGCGGGGGTGACTGCAAGCTTCGTCCCGGTGAAGACCCCGCCATAGAGATTCTTCGGAAGCTTCGGGGGGCCCAGGGGAATCCCGCGATGAACGGCGGGCCCGTCATCGCCCGCCGCCAGAGCTTCGTCTGGCACGATCGGTGATCCGGAGACAGGGGGAGACACGATCCGCGAGCCACCGCTCGGCGAGGTAGACGCAGTGAGCCCGAGGTGCGTGAGCACGGCGAGCGGCACGCCGATCGCGGCCAGGACGACGAACGCAGCCGCGAACAACCTCGCCCCAGGCCCTCCCGCTCTCCCCATGCGCTCTCACAATACGTACGAACGGCCGCAGATTGCACTCGTGTGCACGCGGCACTACAGTCAGTGAAGGACGTTCTGCGGCCCCGGACATGACTCTTCCTACCTTTCTCGGCGTCGGGGTCCCGCGGGCGGGGACGACCTGGCTGCATACCTGCCTGACGAGCCATCCGGACGTGTACATGCCCGTCCGCCGGAAGGAGATCAGGTTCTTCGATCGTCACTTCGAGCAGGGGCTCGAGTGGTACGAGGCATTCTTCTGTACGGACGACGAGGCCGCGTCCTACCGTGCGATCGGAGAGATCTCGCCGCAGTACCTCTACGACGACGCCTGTCCCGCCAGAATCGCTTCGACGCTCCCGGACGTGAGACTCCTGCTCATGCTCAGACATCCCGTCGACCGGGCGTATTCGAACTACGGCTTCACGGTTCAGCGAGCGAAGTACCGTGCGTCGTTCGACGAGTTCGTCGAGGCGCGACCGAGCGTCCTCGAGCGCGGCTTCTACAGCCGGTATCTCAAGCGATTCCTGGATCAGTTCGAGCGCCGGCGGATCCTTGCTCTGCTCTTCGAGGAGACGTTCGCGGATCTCGACGCGACGAGGGCGAAGCTGGCGGCGTTCCTCGGAATCGACGCGGCCAGGTTCCCGTCGGACGCCGGGGCGAGCCGGGTGAACCCGAGCAGCGTGCCGTCGCTCGGCGCAGTGTCAGGCTTAGCGGTGAAGACGGGCCGCCGGCTCCGGCGTCTGGGTCTCGAGCCCGCGGTCGACGCGGCGAGGCGACTCGGTGTCCAGAGAGTGATCGCGCGAGGGAAGCCGCTGCCGAAGATCGACCCCGGGCGGCGGGCGGAGCTTTCGAAGGCATACGAGGAGGAGTTCGCCGAGCTCGAGCGGCTGCTCGGCCTCGATCTCGCGCGCTGGAGGGCATAGTCGGGGCGTGACGACGGGCGACGACTTCGACGAAGTGGTGCGCGGCGCGGACGAGGTGGAGAGCCGGGACGGCGCCAGCTTGCGCACGCGTGCCGCGAAGGGCGTCTTCTGGACGGCGACGGGGGCGTGGGGTCGCCAGCTCGCGCTCTTCGTCGTCATCGCGATTCAGGCGCGTCTCCTCGAGCCCACCGACTTCGGGCTCGTGGCGTTCGCGGCCGTGTTCGTCGGATTCACCCACGTCATCGCCGACGAGGGGCTCGCCGACGCGCTCATTCAGCGAAAGGAGCTGGAGCGGGCGCATCTCGACGCCGCGTTCTGGACGACGGTCGGATTCGCGGTCGTGCTGACGTTGATCCTCGCGGCGCTGGCCGTGCCGATCGCGGCACTCCTCGGAGACGACGAGCTGGCTCCGGTGCTCGTCGTGCTCTCGCTCTCGATCCCCATTGCGAGCACGAGCCTGGTGCAGCGAGCAATTCTTACCCGCGAGCTGAAGTTCCGGTCCTTGGCACTGCGGAGCCTGTGCGGAATCACGGTTGGAGGCATCTGCGGCGTGATCGCGGCGTTCTCCGGGCTGGGCGTGTGGAGCCTGGTGATCCAGAACCTCGCCGGTGTCACGACGGGGACGCTCGTACTCTGGCGGGTCACCGACTTTCGTCCGCGTCTCACCTTCAGCTCCACCCACTGCCGCGACCTGCTCGGATTCGGCAGCAACGTCGTCGGCTTCCGATTGCTCATCTACTTCACGAGGTGGGCCGACGAGCTTCTCATCGGGGCATTTCTGGGCCCCGCTGCACTCGGTTTCTACACGGTGGGGAACCGCATGCTGCGGATGTTGATCCAGGTGACGAGCAGCCTGATCGACCGTGTCTCCTTCCCGCTGTATTCCCGACTTCAGGACAAGCCAGCACGACTCAAGGCCGCCTTCTACAAGAGCACGTCGTTCGCCGCGCTCATCGCATTCCCGGTCTTCCTGGCCACGGCAGTCCTCGCGCCGCAGGTCGTGGAGCTGTTCTTCGGCGCCAAGTGGGCAGACAGCATCCCCGTCATGCAGATCCTTGCGTTCTTCGGCTTGATCCAAGTGCTCACGTACCTGAACGGGACGACCATCAAGGCGCTCGGCAAGCCTGGTTGGCTCGTGATCATCGTGGGCATCACGGCGGCCTTGAAGGTCGGTGCCTTCCTCGTCGCGGTCCAGTACGGGCTCATCGCGGTAGCGGTGGCGGCGACGTGTGTCGGGTGGATCGTCGCGCCGCTCTACTACCGGGGGGTGAAGAGGCTCGTCGACATCAGCTTCTCGGAGTACTGGAGGAGCCTGCGAGTGCCGGTCGTCGGGTCGATCCTGTCGGCAGCGACGATGCTCGGCTTTCGCTACCTGCTCGACGACGCGCGACCGCTCGTCGTTCTCGCGGTGGCGGGCGCCGTGGGCGCGGCGGTCTACTACGCCGCCGTGCGCCTGCTCGCGCCGCCGCTTGCCGGCGAGGTTCGCGACCTCGTCTCCCGTGGCCTCCCGTCGCGTGGGTTCGGCCGTCCGAAGAAGCCTCTCACGGAAGGAGACTCATGACGCTTCCCACGTTCATCGTCATCGGCGTGGCCAAGGGCGGGACGACGTCGATCTACCGGTATCTCGACCAGCACCCCGACGTCTTCATGTGCCCGGACAAGGGGCCCAACTTCTTCGGCTACGAGGACGCGAGAAACTGGCGGTGGCACGAGGAAGGCGAGCCGCCGCTCCTCCGTCATTTCAAGGTCTCGACGCTCGAGGAGTACGAGGCGCTCTTCGCCGGCGTCACGGACGAGCGCGCGGTGGGCGAGGTCTCGCCACAGTATTT